>CAZESL010000106.1:0-7623 GCA_964515215.1 uncultured Eubacteriales bacterium | reverse complement strand
GTGTTTGTGTCCGCAGGACACAACATCGTTTGACCGCTTGCGGTCAACATCATTTTGTGCGTAGCACAAACATCGTTCCGCTTGAGCGGACACAAAACGAAGTTGCGACAAGTCGCAAACAGTGTTGCCTTCGGCAAACGATGTTGCACTTCGCGCAAAAGAATGGTACAATTCAGTTGAAGTGTTAGAAATAAAGAAAGATAAACTCTCTGATTTATAAATGCAATTAAAGGAGAATAAATAATGTCCCTTTTTAAGAAAAAAGAAAAATCGATCCCCGATGGAAAATACCGCATAATTAAAATCGGCAAAGATGCTTTGTATGAGTTTATTTATGAATCATTTATAGATAATGAAGAATGCTATTTCGATATTACTAACGGGGCGAAAACAGCAACCCGCTTTGATATGGATTGGGATACCGGTGAATTCATTTGCGTGGCAAGCAATATAAAGGGTGAAAACGAACACAGGCAATGTGATATAGATATAAAAAAACTTTTGTCAAAGTTACAAGACACCACAGATACTATGTATGCTGAAAACAGATTTATTGAGATGTCAGAGGAAGAAATCAAAAATCTGTAATACCCCAATCGTCATCATACTGTTTTGTCTTGCGGTCGAGGATGCCCCCGAAGTACATTGAATTTTATGATATACTATGTTATAATACTGTAAAGGTTGGTGAAGTTATGAACACCGTACAATACGGCGCTTGGAAAATAGCAGTTGACATTGATAAAACAAAGCAGTATTACAATGCATACGAAAGAAACAACAACCAAGCGAACAGAAACTTTGCAGAGTATTGCAAAAATTTGAAAGCAGAAGAAAAGGATTTTTTTGATGCGTTCGGCATCGACCCTGTTTGTTGTGAGATCGAACACATCGGTGTAGACAAAAAGGGGCATTTCCCGTGCGGCGGTTACTTTTTGGCTTGTGCGAACTATTTAGAAGTTCCACCCGAAGAACTAACAACAATCGAAGATCTGGCTGCAAACGATTTTGTTGACGAGCGTCCGGATCCTCGTGTAGATATCGGCTTGTTTCAGTTCGATTTTCAATATGAAGGACATGTGCTTTACATCGTTCCCGAAGATATGCCGCAAGGCTTTATCTGTATTCGTTTTTGGTGTGAAGACATGATGTGGTTGTTACCGGAAGAACCGGAAATGCGCATGTATGAGCCTCCGCGCTTTTGGGAGATCGGTAAACGTATAAAAGAAGCGACAAACAACAAAAAACAACACGCCTTGGATCTGGAAGAAACGAAAGCGGAGTTCCTTCGTCGTTTTGATCAACTGAATATATCCGCCGTCTTACTGACACCAAAAGAGACCAAGTTATATAAACGAGAGTGGGTAACGCAGTTTACACCGCCCAAAGCCAACAAAAAGAAGGTAAAAGCCGTTTGCTTGGACTCTCGAAGATTTACGATGTTTCTTTGGCATATGTTCAGCTTTGAGATTTTGAAGTGCGAGACAGATCAAGCGGCCGCTTTATGTTTCGAGCGACAAAACACGTCTCAATGCACACTCATCAGCAACGTGGACGGTCTTGCATTCCGTCTGACCCACGCAGAAGAACTAACGGCAGAATGGTTAGCGCAGTTTGTCGATGTTACCGTTACTGCACATGACTTTTCGTGGACGTATACCAAAACACACGAAGACATGTGCGGACCGTATTTTTATAAAAAATAATTCTCCGCACTTTTAAGCAGAGGTGATCCTCTTATGAAAACCTGCATTATCCAACCGCCTTATTCCCGTGACGTGTCGTTTTCGGACGAATATTTTCAGTATAAATTAGAGCTGCTCGACCAATGCGACGCATCGGTGGATATGATCGTCCTGCCGGAATACAGCGACGTGCCGTGCGCGACCGAAACGCGGGAGGAGACGCTGTATTACCACCAGAAATACATACATATTCTTCTTGAAAAATGTATCGAGACCGCCCGCCGTTGCGGCGCGCTCGTGTTCGTCAACGCGCTGTGTGAAGTGAACGGCAACTACCGCAACACCACCTACACCATTGACCGAAACGGCGAAATTGTCGGCAAATATTTCAAAAAGCATTTGCCCCCGTTGGAGATCGAAACGTTGCGGCTGGATTCCGCGTATACGTTCGAATACTCCGAACCGTACGTATTGGAAATAGACGGTCTGCGCTACGGATTTCTCACCTGCTACGACTTCTATTTTTACGAAGCGTTTGCCGCCATTGCGCGGCAAAACGTCGATATCATCATCGGCTGTTCCCTGCAACGCAGTGACACCCACGACGCCATCGAGACTATGTGCCGCTTTTTGGCATACAACACCAATGCGTACGTCATTCGCTCATCGGTCAGTTTTGCGGAAGATTCCGATATCTGCGGTGCCTCTATGGTGGTGTCGCCGTACGGGAAAGTGCTGCACAATATGCACGGCAAATTCGGGGCGGCGACGGTGGAGTTTGACCCCCGCGACAGATATTACAAACCCGCAGGGTACGGCAATCCCGATGCGGCGCATTACGAATACATCGAATACGGCCGTAGACCGTGGCAATACCGCTTTGCGGGCAGTGCCATCGTAAACAACGACACCGCCATGCCCTATCCGCGGGTGTGCGCCCACCGCGGGTTCAGCACCATCGCCCCCGAAAACAGTATGCCTGCCTACGGCGCGGCGGTCGCCATGGGTGCCGACGAGATCGAACTCGACTTGTGGCCGACCAAAGACGGCGAGATCGTCTCCTGCCACGACCGCGAACTTGAACGTGTCAGCAACGGCACGGGGCGGATCACCGATCACACCCTGGAAGAATTGGAAACATTGGATTTCGGCGTGAAATTCGGTGATAAATTCAAAGGCTTACACATTCTTCGATTTGAAGATATTTTGCGTAAATTCGCGGGACAAGTCGTGATGAACGTGCACGTAAAACCGCTGTCGATGACCGACCCGTACCCCGAAGCGACTTTGAAAAAGATCGTATCGCTCGTGCGGCAATACGGATGTCAAAAGTACGTCTACTTTATGCTTGAAACGGATCATCAGATCCGCGGGTTCAAGGCGTACGCACCCGAGATCGCCGTGTGCGTCGGGCACCTGGACGCCCGTCCGTGGGATATCGTGGACCGTGCGCTTGCGTTCGGCTGTGAAAAGGTGCAACTGTTCAAGCCGTTCTTCAATCAGGAGATGATCGACAAGGCACACGCACACGGTATTCGCTGCAACGTGTTCTTCGCGGACGATGCCGAAGAAGCCGCATCCTACGTAAATATGGGCATTGACACGATCCTGACCAACGAGTACAACATCGTGTCACAGGTTGTGAAAAAAGGAGAAAACGTATGATCACATCGAAAAACGATTACCGCGCCTATCTTGCGCATGACGCGCTGGCGCTGGGACAGCGGGGGCCGCGCCCCAAACTGTTCGGCGACGATATCTGGAAATTTGAGCGTTGTCTGCGTCGGCGGGAATACTACCTCTCCTTTTCGCGCGGCAAGAAGGTACTGTTCCTCCTCCCGCTGATCGTCAACCATCTGCGCTTTCGCAAGCTCTCGTTCAAACTGGGCTTTTCCATTCCCGCCCGCGTGTTCGAAGAAGGGCTTTCCATCGCCCATTACGGCACCATCGTGGTGCATCCCCACGCGAGGGTCGGCAAGAATTGCCGCCTGCACGAAGGGGTGAACATCGGTGCCACCAACGGCAGCGATAACGCCCCCGTCATCGGCAACAACGTGTTTATCGGTACGGGTGCCAAGATCATCGGCGATATTACCATTGCCGACGACGTGGCGATCGGTGCCAACGCCGTGGTGGTGCGTTCCATCACCGAAGCGGGCACCACCTGGGGCGGTGTTCCCGCCCGCAAGTTGAGCGACAACGACTCGCACTCCAATTTGTCGAAACTCCTTTTTTGAAAGCATAAAACAGCACCCGATTCGGTTGGAATCGGGTGCTGTTATTTTACAAGTTCCAGAATATCGTTTATATCGCAATCGAGTGCCATACAAATTCTTTCCAAAACAAAACCGTCGTACCGCTTTACGCGGTTTTTGTAATAATTATCAATGATCTGATACTGTATTCCCGTGCGTTTCGCCAGTTCATAACGGCTGACCCCGTGTTTTTCCAACGCTTTATCCAAACAGATTCGAATCATATGACCACCTCACAAGTACATTCTAATAAATATATACCCCCTTGACAATTCATTTGTTTAGGTATATACTTATGTAAGTATATATTGTAGGAGGGTTTATCATGAAGAAACTTACTTTTGTATTATTGTTGGTCTTTGTTCTTCTTTTTACAACCGCTTGTGATGATAACAGCGGAAACCAAAGCAGCAATGAAAACAATAAGAGCAACAGCACCACAACAAAAGCCGAAAATGATTCCGACACAACGAGCGATCACTCTACATTAGATGGTATTTTAGCAAGCATTACTGCTGATTTTGCTAATGTAAGCAATGCTCTTTCTGCCGAGCTTGAAGATGCCAAGTCCTCAGTCGGCAGTACCTACGGTGACTATAAGAAGAATGTTGGTTACATCACCGACTACTATGAATTATGTCTGGAAGAAGCAACAAAACTGTATCAGCGCACACAGGATAGTGCCATAAAATATTACAAGCTGGTCGCGGCATCTATTGACCACGACGACTCGGACGCGCTTGACGACGCTACGGAAGAACTCTACGAAACCGTATACGAAGACGCCTTCGACAATTTGTACGAAGCGATCTACGAAGACGCTTTCGACGACTTAAGTGACACTTATTACGACGGTATAATTGAAGACGGTGAGGAAGAGGACGATTACCGTGACTGGTATGATGTACGGAGCGACTTTTACAGTGATTGGCTTGATGCTCGCTCCGACTTTTACGGCGATTGGTTAGATGCTCGTTCCGATTTTTACGGCGATTATCTCGACATCAGAAGCGAGTTTATCTATGACGACAATTTTGATGTTGACAACATTTTAAAAACCAAAGGCACTGCCGTAACAACCACCACTACGACGCTGTCTGCCACATCTACCACGGAAACGACCACTACTACGGAGAATGTCACCGAAAGTGACACCGATATCGACCCCGATTTCAAAGCGGCAATGGATAGCTATGCGGCGTTTATGGACGAGTACGTTTCTTTTATGAAAAAGTATCAAAACGATCCGAGCGATTTTAGCCTTCTCGCAGACTACACAGATTATATGAGCAAGTATGCCGATTACGTAGAAGACTTTGGAAAATGGGAAGACGAGGATATGAACACTGCCGAACTCGCTTACTACATTGACGTGCAAGCGAGAGTGAACAAGAAATTGCTCGAATTGGCATCGTAATTATTACAGAGGAACTGTCACACTAAAACCCTTTGCACAAGCAAAAGACAATGGGAGCCGAGAGCCCGCCGTGGTTCGTGTAGCAGAAACCGGTGGGGTACCACACAAATTGATGGGATTCCAAAGGGTCGGGCAGACCCTTTGGCCGATGGAAGGGTACGGGGAACCGTCGGAAGGTTCCCCGTGTTCTTTTTGCCGTTTTCTTTCAAAGAAAACGGCTGCCTGCGCGGCACGAGCGCGAATCGACAATGGAAAATGTTTGAAACGCGTATCTTCTCGTTGTTAGGAAATCGTTCTGCGATTTCCTAACAACATCGCCGGCAGAGCGTTGTATAGAGCGTTTCTGCAGATTTTGTAGCGCATTACGTGTTTGCAAAACGGACGGTCGAGGACGCCCGTCCCTACAAATGCTCTACCGTGATCCCTACAAAAACAAACCGAGAGAATGCACCTCCACGATGTATCCTCTCGGTTTTTCGTTCACTCCGCCGTTTCCATTTCGGTACGCAGGCGGCGGATGATCTTCTTTTCCAATCGCGAGATGTAGGATTGCGAGATGCCGAGCAGATCGGCGACCTCTTTTTGGGTATGTTCCCGCGCGCCCGCCATGCCGAAACGCAACTTCATAATGGTCTGCTCCCGTGCCGACAGACGCGCGATGCAGGCGTGCAAAAGGTCACGCTCCGCCTCCTGCTCCACCCCGCGGTGGATCTCCTCGGGGTCGCTGCCGAGTACGTCCGACAGCAACAGTTCGTTGCCGTCCCAATCCACGTTCAGTGGCTCGTCGATGGACACTTCTCCCCGCTGCCCCGCGCATTTACGCAGATGCATCAGGATCTCGTTTTCGATACACCGTGAGGAATAGGTTGCGAGTTTGATGCCGCGAGAGGGGCAAAAGGTGTTCACCGCTTTGATCAGCCCGATGGTACCGATGGAAATGAGATCCTCAATGCCCACCCCCGAATTTTCAAACTTGCGGGCGATATACACCACCAACCGTAAATTGTGTACGATCAGTTCTTCACGGGCGCCCTCCTCCCCTGCCTCTAAACGGGCAAACACCGCCCGCTCTTCCTCGGCGGAAAGCGGTGGAGGCAGCGTATCCGTACCGTTTATGTAATGCACGCTTTGCCGCACCGTGCGGCAGAGCAACCAACACCATATTCGCCTCAGCATAATGCCGCCTCCTTCTTTGACACAAAATCCGTACCGATCAGCACCCGCTCACCTGCTTCGCGGCTGATCGCGACGAAGAAACCCGTGACGTCCCGCGCCTCACCGTCACACACCACCCACATCCGCTCGGGACAAAAGGCGGGGAGTACCCCGCGCCCGCCCACCGACGTATACGGTACGGGACGTGCGCCGTGCGGCAACGTGGGAACCGCAGGATCCCACGCGGGAGAAAGAAGTCCCGCAAGCAACGCATACGGCACGACTGCCACCGACGCACCCGAAAACGGTTCGTGCAGACAGTTGCCGCTGTCATAAAACGCGGGCAAGGTGACCGTCTCGCCGCGGTGCTGTATCCGCAATTCATAAGTACGTCCCGTCATCCGCCGATGGGTCATAAGACGGTCGTACAGACAAAACAGGCCGTATGCCACCGCCGTACAACCGACCAGCAACAACGGCGGCAGATCGCAATACACCACCCCGTTCACCACCGCGAGTCCCTGCGGCGCCGCCAACCAGTACACCGCCATCGCCGCCCCCGCCACGGCGGTAGAAAGCAAGAAAAACACCCCGCACCGATACCACACGGCGCGACCGCGAAACCCAAACGCCGCGCCCACCGTAAGCCATGCGGCGAAGGCTTTATACAGCACCGCCAGCCACACCGCCATCGGCGGCAGCAACACCGCACACGCGGTGAGCGCCCCCACCGCCGCACCCGCCACCGTGCGGCCGCCGCGGTGCGGGATACGCAAGAGGCGCGCCGTTACGTGAAGTAACAAAAAGTCCATGCCCCAATTGGTCACAAACAGAATATCCAGATACAGTATCATACCGCCGTCATCCTTTCGGTACCACCCATTGTATCACCCGACGGCGGTGTATTTTGCCGAAAAAAACAGGCCCCGTGAAAATTCACGGGGCCATCGTAGATATTCATTTGTAAAAGCAATCCTTTTCCCAGCGTATTACGTTGGTATCAATGTATTCCCATATTTTGCGAAAATCTGCTTCGCCACGAATGATATGATCGTGATATCATCACGGGAAAGATTCTGAGCAAAATCGAGGTCGATATCAACGGAAAGTC
>CAZESL010000105.1:0-7902 GCA_964515215.1 uncultured Eubacteriales bacterium | reverse complement strand
AAACTTGCAGAACAAGGGCGAAGCCCTTCGTTCGGTATGCAGGTGAAGAAGATCATGACTTTTCCTGAAAACTGAAAAAGCAAGGGCACATCGTCTCGGCGATGTGCCCTTGCTTTTTGATACGATACCATTTGGGGGAAAGAAGAGGCGCAAGGATAAATTTTCTCGCATACAACACATTACTTTTTGCATATTTTAAGTTGCTTTTTGATTAGAAGTTTCGCGAAAATACAAGTATACTTTTAGTGGATACACTTAACAATATACACACTGTTCAAGGGAGGACGAATATGAAAGCGTGCATGAAGCGATGGTTGCCGCGCTGTGCGGCATTGCTGTGTAGTGCGGCACTTTTGATCGGAGGTGTATTTTCGAACATAAGCCCGGTTCGTGCCGAAGAAGCCGGAGGAAACTATATCATCAAAGAACTTCCGATGAAGTTGTCCACGTCCGGCACACTGTTGGCCGGTGAGGAATTCGGAAGTGCCGCGGCCACCTTCGACGCACCGATCGATCTCACGCAGTACGGATATCTTGAGGATAGCTCGAAGCTGGCTATACAGATGGATGTGTACGTTGGCGGTGATGACGATTTTACTTATGCATTCACCGACGGGGATCTGTGGGGTGAATTGGAGATTACCAGCAGCGGACAAGTTGATCATTCCGAACGGTGGCAGCGTCCTTCCTGTATCGATTTTGTCAAGAACGAATGGGCGCGAGTGACGGTGCCGTTTTCGGCGTTTCAGTATGAGACCTTAGCAGGTAACAGCCACAGCTTTGATCCCGCCAATTTCAACTGCCTGCGCTTATATATTCAAGGCCCGCCGGATGGGTCGGCGGATAACTCGCAAGGCACGGCAAAGGTCTGCAATGTGTGTATCGTCGACCTGCGTGTGCCGGAATCAGAGCGTCCCACCGTGGAGGAACGACCACTCGGTGACGGTACGTTCGTACCTGACCCGCCCGTGTGGCAAACCATGCCCGTAACGGAGGGGTACGGCGACGGTGTTCAGGTGATCGGCGGTTATAACCTGCAGGATTATGTGGAGACCCACAGGGGTCTTCCGCTGATCGACAAGGAAGGAAATACGGACTATTCGCTGGTCATTCAATCGCTGCTCAACGGGTTGGCGGCGGCTGGCGGCGGTGCGCTGTTCATTCCGCGCGGCATTTACCCCTGCCGTTCAGAAATCTCCGTGCCAATCGGTGTTTCGATCATCGGCGAGTGGAAAAACCCGGAGATCGATCCGCAGGTGACCGGCACGGTGCTGGCGGTTTATCATGGGGAAGAGAGCGGCAGTGCGGCGTTTCTTACCCTTAGTTATCACACACAGGTGAAGAATATGGCGTTTTGGTATCCGGAGCAGACGGCTGCGGTTTCCAAGGTGTATTCTCCGACCGTGAGAGCGGGCGCGTTGACGGATCTCACCAACATCACCTTTGTCAACCCGTATCAAGCCATAAATACTCTGGGCGGCGGCAACTCGCCCAATGCCAGAAACATTTACGGTACGCCGTTGTATCTTGGTATGGAGATGGATTATATCGTTGATCTTTCCCGCTATGAGGAGATCCACTTTGCTCCGCAATACTGGATGGAATCCGGTCTGGAAGGCGCACCTGTAAGCGACGAGGACGTGCAGATGTTGGAATCGACACTGTACGATACGGCGGTTGGTATGATCGTGCGCCGCATGGATTGGTCGCTATACTCCTTTATCGATATTCGCGGTTACAACGTTGGTATGCAATTGGACAATTCCGTGGCGACGCCGGGCGATTATCCCAATGGGCAGTTCAGTTATCTGTACTTTGAAAATTGTCAGACAGCTGTTTACGCATGCGGCGTAGCGGATATGGGTGTTTCGATCGTCGGTATGACGGTAAAAAATTGTAAAAATGGCGTGGTCTTTATCGATAACAGCCGCTACGACGGTGTGCTGCAGCTGGCGCAGTGTGATATTTCTGCCGACCGTGCAATCTATATCGAAAACACCAGCACCTTCAAAATGATCGATTCAACGGTTCGCAAGGGAATTGTCACATCGAATGACGGCAACCTTATTCTGATGAATAATACCTTCTACACGGCGGCACCGCAGGTGGTACTGGATTTCGGTACCTGCTCGGCCGCTCTTGTGGGTAACAAGACCGCTTCGGGCGCGGATTTTGTGTATGATAATGCGGCATCTTGTCCCTGCTCATTCGATCCCCTGCCAATGGAAAACGCCGAATATACCGTCGTGACCCCCGAAGAGGCGTGCGGTGAGGTTAACGCCCCCGAAAGCGATTGCGTGTGGATTGCCGACCTAACCAACGACGCGTCGGTGGATGTGACCGAGGAGTTGCAGGCGCTGCTTACTGAAGCGGCAACGACCGGCGGCACGGTGTTCGTCCCGCCGGGGAGATACCGTATCAATGGTTCGCTTTTTGTGCCGAGCGGTGTGGAGCTGCGTGGTGCGGCAGACTATTCCACTTTGCCCAAGCCGGTCAATACCGTGTTTATGGTGTATACCGCCGTGGAAGAGGGCAAGACGGATATGACTTCGACCGCCACCATCACACTTGGGGCCGAGGCCGGTATTCGCGGCATTATTTTCAATTATCCGTATCAGCAGGTGAATGAGCGCCTGGTGGATGCAGAAAAAGACTGGTACGACTTCGACTATATTCCCTACCCGTTTGCCATTCGCGGCGCAGGTGCGGACGTATGGGTGGAAAACGTATCGATCCGTAACGGATGGAACGGCGTGGATATGCAGACCTACCGTTGCGATAATTTTGAGGTCAATCGCCTGTTTGGCCACTATTTCCATCGTGGTGTAGTCGCCGGTGGCGGCAGTACGGGCGGTGTGATCCGCAATATGCACTGCAACTATAATCCGATGCAACAGGGGAATGTGTCCCTTTGGTCGGGGTGGGGTGATACCGATGAGATTCGTATTTTGCGGTTCCATCAACCAATGCAGGCGCAGTTCCAAAATCATGCGATCATCATGCAGCTCGGTGATGTGACCGATCAACTGGTGTACAATTGCATGACCTACGGCGGCGGGATCGGCTTGAATCTGGTCGAGGAAAGCGGCAATGCTCCCGATGTGCGGGTGCACGGTTACGCTATTGATTACGGTAACGTGGCGGTCAAGATCGAAGCGGTGGAGCACGCCGAGTTTATCAATCTGGAATTGACCTCCTTTAACCAGTGTGGCTCGGATGAAGGGCGCTATGCTGTGGACCCGGATGTAAATCCCATGTACGACGTATGGGCGACCGATACGTTTGACGGGGACGTGTGTATTTATAACCTCTCCATCTTCGGTCCTGCGCCCAATGCAGGCATTCGCGTGGATGGCGGCGTGTTGCGTGCCTACAACGTCAATTTGGCACACACGGAGACACCGTTGCTGGAAATGGGGGAGAACGGTACGCTGAAGCTGTTTGCGCTGAATGTGCGCCGTGCGGACAACCCGTTGCTTACGGCAAAACACGCAGAGAACGTATACATCAACGGTGCGGATTATTATTCCGATTTCAGCGGCACAGAGGAGATTGGAGAATGGAAAAACCACCACCGTTTGATAACCAATTGGTCTACGCAGAAGGAAATGAACCTTGCACCCGATGCCGAGGTTATTTACGCTGAGAATTTTGAAAAGTATACTCCCACCGATTCGGCGGGCATGCTGCGTGTAAACGACATCAATCAGGCACGGGTGCGTTTCGGTGTTTTGCGCACGACCCAGTCTGCTGTCGATCCGGTGATGTTCCTGCGGACGGTTAACGAAGGTGTAAATGCCCCGTTCTCTCTGCAAGGCGGCAATGAAAAGGATGCTTACTGCATTGAATGGCGGATATCAATTCGAAGCCTTCGGGCTTCCGCTGACAACGAAATTGTGCTGAATCTCGCCAATGGGCGGCAAGCCGGCAAAATGCTGTGCACGTTTACGGATGACGGTACCGTGACCGATGCCGATGGCAAAGTGTTTGCCCGTTACGATACCGCTGAATGGTATCGCGTGGTATGCGACATTGACGCACGAAACGCCGAAAACAAGACCTATACGGTTCGGCTTTTGGATGACAACGGCAAGCTGCTTGGGAGCAGCGGTAAGCACAAGATGAACGACATATTCCAAGGGGAAAATACGGTGGGTGGTTTCCAGATCATGAGTCTCGCTGCGATCTTGGATGCTGCCGAGACCTCCACTGAGGTACAGCTGGATTATTTTGTGGTCATCCGCAACACACAGCAGACCGCGCGCGGTGATGTGGACGGCGACGGGGATGTCGATTCGACCGATGCCCGCCTAACACTGCAGTACGTTGTGAAGAAGATCGATGCTGCCGCTCTGGACGTAACGGCGGCCGATGCGGACGGTGATGGCGATGTTGATTCGACCGACGCACGCCTGATATTACAGTATGCGGTTGGGAAAATCACCGATTTTCCTGCAAACGCTTGATATGCGGTAAGAAGAACCCCTCTCTTTTCGCAGAATAAATTGTGAGGAGGAATCACTGTGAAAACCATTCTATGCAAAAGCTCGGCATGGCTGTGTACACTGGCTCTTCTGCTGGCGGCCTTCTCGGGGCTGACGCTTGTCAGTTACGCTGAAGAAGAAAAGGTTACCTCGTGGCAGTTGGTGGACTTTTCCGCCAACATCAACAGCGGCTGGGATAACGCGAACACGCAACGTCAGCAATCCCGCTGGGTACACGATGGTACTGACGCCCCGCAGCCTGCGGACGGTGCGCCATATTTGGAGTTTCGTGCTGCCGACACGTTGGCGGACGGCGCTATCTATGATACGACGTTTACCACCGAAGGGAACGGCTTTAAGTCCATCGGCGGCGGGCTCGGTGTGGACTTTTTGAAGTTTACCGGTTGGGTGTACATCAACGACGCGGATCTTTCGGTGGATACCGATTTTTCGCTCAACCTGAACAGCGGCATTACGTGGGATGCAAACGAGTACAATCTGCATTACGGCACGATGTGGCAGACCCACGCGTTGCAGGACGGTTGGAATTACATTGAACTGCCTTTGTCGAAGTTCACGCTTGCACAGACCATGACGGATGCTGATGGCAACACGGCGGCGTTCGATCTGAACGTTATCAAGCAGGTGCAGTGGCGTGATTGGACGGTGAAAAAAGGCGCGGTCGTACGCTTTGCCGATTGGAATATCGAGCAGGTAGATGGCTGGACGATCGAAACCTTTGCGACTGACGGCAATCTGAACCTCGGGTGGAGCGATGCCGCCGCCAACGTGCACGGCGGTGTGGAGACTTTCGGGCTCACATGGGTGACCGATCCCACCTTGACGGTGCAGCCGGCAGCGGGTACTCCGTACATGGAAGTGACTGAACCGGCCGGGCTCGCAGCCACCGATATCTGGCAGTCGTCCTTTACGCTGGAAAAAGCGTTTTCCGTCAGCCTTCCGACGGAATATACACTGAGCAACGTGTTCTTCAGCGGTTGGATCTATATCAACGATGCCGATCTGGCCGTCCCCGATGCCTATTTTCATCGTGTCTACTTTAACAGCGGTGTTGGTTATGGGGATGATTTCCATCTTTCGTGTCCGTCCCTGTTCAGCCAAAAGTACACATTGCAGGATGGTTGGAATCACGTTGTGATTCCGTTGGCGGATTTTGATCAAAATCTGAATGCCAAGATCGACAACAAGACCTTTTCGCTGCAATCCATCGTCAATATGCATTGGCGTGGTCAGGCGCTGAAATCGGGTGCTGTGGTACGCTACGCCGATTTCAAATTTGTCGGCTGTCGCCACGCGGATACCACTACCGTGGGCAAGGTGGATGCGACCTGCTTTGAGGCGGGCACGACGGGGGTGACCTCCTGCAACGATTGCAACGTGGTACTGGTGAAAAACGAGGTCATTCCTGCACACGCAAAGGAAGAACGCGGTGAGATTGAGGTTTCCTGCACCCAAAACGGTTACAGCGCAGGCACCTACTGCACGGTGTGTGAAAAATATCTTACTCCCGTTACGACCACACCGGCCGCCAATCACAAAGGAACGGTCGAGATGCACGAGGCTGTGGCCGTTACCGAAACCACCGACGGAAGAGAGGCGGGTTTGTTCTGCACCGCGTGTGATGCGTATATTCTCGGCGGACAGCGTGTCGTCGCCACCGAGAAAGCGTATGCCAAGGTGGATTTCACCTCCGGTGCGGCAGCATTGCACAACATTTCGTCGCTGGTGCCCTATAATGGGCAGTCCATCGCACCTGTACAGATCGAAGGCACAGACGGTCTGTACGGTATAAAGATGGACAACCACACCGCAGGTTTTACCTTTGCGGTGGAGGGTTTGGGGCTTAGCGCTACCGATCTTGCCGACCGTGAGTTGGCGGTCACGATTGAGTATTATCTGCCGTCCTATGATATTGATACCGACCGCGGGGTGCGTAACGATACCCGCATTGCCTTTATGGCAGGCGGCGCTCAATACATTATGTGGATGAACAAGGACAGCACCGATCAAATATATGCCCCGCAGTGGGATTGGGACGGTGCGACGGTGAATGCGTCCACGCCGCTCGTTCAGGATGCCGTGGGTGCTGTGACCTTTACGCTGGGTGAAGAGTCGGTGTATGCGACCAAATACTCCAAGGATGATTGGGCGTGGACGCAACAGGAGTCGCTGCCCGGCGCACAAGCAATCCTCGGCGGCGACGCTGTTACGGTGGCAAAGTACAACACTTCTTCCGACGGCGCATATAACGGGAAGGATTCCTATTATATCCGTTCGGTGACCGTGTTTGACGCTTCGCTGCTTAACCCCGTGAGCGATACCAATTACATCGACCGTGACGGACATGTTCGCACCCCGTACACCGATTTGTCCGAGCCTTCGGAATATGGTATGATCAGTGATGTGGTGGCTGAAGAGCCGGAAAATGATATTCGCTTCACCTATTTCCGTATGCATAAGCCACTGTGTGGCGAAAATGAGGCAAATCACCCTGTGCTGGTGCGCTTTACCATGAAGGAGAACAGCACGATCGAGGAGTTTACACTTTCCTATCAAAGAGCCAAGTCCGGTGATTCCATGTGGGCTCATACGGCCGTAAGACCGAATGAGAACGGCGTGGCAGAGGTTGTCTTGTGGGATGCGGCGTTGGTCAACGGGCTGAATTTTGGCAATTCCATGCGTGTACCAAATAGCAAGGTAGAGCCCGTAGGCGACAGCATCGCCATAATTGAAGTGCATCCATTGGCGGATACGGCGACGCTTAGCGCATTGGTGGATTGTGCCGATGATACGGTGCGTTACAAGAATGCGGATGATGCGGCAGAGTACAAGGCGTTGGTCCATGAGGCGGCCGCTCTGCTTGCGGACAATTGGTCGACACAGCGTGAGATCGATGATGCCTTGGAGCGACTGCAGTTGTTTGGCGGTATGCTGCGCGACTGCGACCACACGGCCGACACCGTCCTTGTCGGAGTGGTGGAAGCTACCTGCTTCACCGATGGATACAGCGGCGACATGGCCTGCAAGGATTGCGGATATGTTGCGGAGGGCGGTCGAGGAGATATCCTCGCACGGCATATCGATGACCTCCTTGCGGCCAAGATCAATGTGAAAAAACCCACTTGCTACGAGGAAGGGTACACGGGTGATGTGTGGTGCCCTGTATGCCAAAAGGTTGCCCAAAGCGGCAACGCGATCCTCAAGGTCGGACACACGTGGAATGAGGGTGAGATAACCACCCCCGCTACTCCTGCCAAAGACGGTATTGTTACGTATACGTGTACGGTGGAAGAATGCAAAGCAACTCGTACGGCGAGAGTTAAATTTGAAGGCACTCTTGGCGACGTGGACGGCAACGGCAAGATCGACTCGACCGATGCGCGTTTGGTGTTGCAGT
>CAZESL010000104.1:0-8038 GCA_964515215.1 uncultured Eubacteriales bacterium | reverse complement strand
CACACGGGGGAATTTGCCTGACAAGGGGAGCCAAGGCGCACGCTCCAATCCCTAACCCCACCCGCCGTACGGCGGGCTTTTTTACCCCCGCTTGCGATATTCGGACGGCGATACGCCGAACTGTTCTTTAAAATTGCGGTTGAAACTGCGCAATGTGGTGTATCCGCTGTCAAGCGCGCACTGCAACACCGAACGGTCGGTATTGGTGAGTAGGTAGCACGCGTGGCTCAAACGGTAGTGATTGACGTAGGTATTGAAGGAGATGCCCACCAAACGGCGAAACGAGCGGGAAAGGTAAGCATAATCGTATCCCGTTGCGGCGGCAAGAGCGCCGAGCGAGCAATCTTCGGCAAACGCCGTTTCCACAAAAGCAAAGATCCTGTGAAGCAGTGTGCCGCCCGCCGCAGGGCGCGGTGTGTATTGCGCGGTATCGTCAAACCGCCCGCACAAGGTATACAGTGCCCCTTTTTTTGTGAGAATCGAGCCGCCGTCGGCACACAGCAGATCTGCGATCGTCTGTTGCGGGACGTCACAGCGGTTGTCGCAGGGGAGAAGACCCGCCGTACGCTTGGCAAAGGCGTGCACCAACTGAGGCGAAAAAATACACAGTGTATGGCGGCTTTCGGCAGAGGACAGCGCGTGGATCTGGTGCGGAAACAAAAGCAGCGATTGCCCCGCTGTCAGATGGTAATCCCGCCCGTCTACCGTTACGGTCATTTCGCCCGCCTGCACCGTCAAAAACTCAAAACACGCGTGCAGATGCGGCGGAAAGGAGAAGTTTTCCCCCATTTCTACCCGCCAATAGTCGGGTTCCGCGGGATGGGCAAATTGATAAAACATGGGCATCACCCCGAAAAGTCAAATATTGTCCTATTAGTATACACGTTATTACTGGAAAAGTCAAATATTATCCTTTAGAATGAAAACGGAAAGGAAGTGACGGTATGGCCTATTATATCGGTGCCGACCTCGGCACCTCGGCACTGAAGTTGTTGCTGGTGGATGAGCAGGGCACGGTGGCGGCCCAATCCTCCCGCGGTTATCCCGTACAGTATCCCCGCCCCGCATGGAGTGAACAGCACCCCGCCGATTGGTGGCGGGCGTTTACCGACGGGGTGCAGGAGTTGCTCCAAGGTGTGGATCGCGCGGCGGTACGCGCGATCGGCTTCGGCGGGCAGATGCACGGTCTGGTGGCATTGGACGAAGACGATGCGGTGATCCGTCCCGCTATTTTGTGGAACGACGGACGCACGGCGGAGGAGACGGCGTATTTAAACGACGCGGTCGGACGTGACGTGCTGGTGTCCCACACGGCGAATATCGCGTTTGCGGGATTTACCGCGCCGAAATTGCTGTGGATGCAAAAACACGAGCCGGAGAATTTTCAAAAGATCTGCAAGATCATGTTGCCGAAGGACTATATGACCTACCGTCTGACGGGTGTACACGCTACCGAATATTCGGATGCGGCGGGGATGTTGTTGCTTGATGTCGAGCATCGCTGTTGGTCGGAGGAGATGGCGGCATTGTGCGGCATCTCTACGGCACAACTGCCCCGTTTGTTTGAAAGTTTTGAGGCGGTCGGTACGCTGTTGCCCGATATAGCGGCACAACTGGGACTTTCGCCGACGGTCACGGTGGTGGCAGGTGCGGGCGATAACGCCGCGGCGGCGGTCGGTACCGGTGCCGTTACGGCGGGTGCGTGCAATCTCTCGGTCGGTACCTCGGGCACGGTCTTCATCGTGTCGGATACCTTTACCGCGGGCGGCGGGGATGCGCTGCATGCTTTTTGCCACGCGAACGGCGCATACCACCTGATGGGGTGTATGTTGTCGGCGGCATCCTGCAACAAGTGGTTTTGTGAGGATATTCTGCACACGGCAGACTATGCCGCCGAACAAACGGATATCACCCCCGAAAAATTGGGCGATAATCACGTGTTCTTTCTGCCGTATCTGATGGGTGAGCGTTCCCCCATAAACGATACCGATGCACGCGGCATGTTCATCGGTATGCGGGCGGATACCACCCGTGCCGATATGGTGCAAGCGGTACTCGAAGGGGTGGCGTTTGCCCTGCGCGACAGTGTGGAGTATGCCCGCGCACAGGGCATCGCGGTGCAGGAGAGCACCCTCTGCGGCGGCGGGGCACGCTCGCCGCTGTGGCAGACGATACTGGCAAACGTGCTTGGTGTGACACTCCGTATGCCGACGGTGGAGGAAGGCCCCGCCTATGGAGCGGCTATGCTCGCGATGGTGGGGGACGGCGCGTACGCGACCGTGCAGGAGTGTGCGGCCACACTCGTCACCTTCCGCGACACCGTGACACCCGACGCGGCACTCACGGCACGGTATGAGCGGGCGTATCAGAAATTCCGTAAACTCTATCCTGCGGTGAAAGACGTGTATAAAGAATTGAAGGAGGACTACTCATGAGCGAGATCTTCAAAAACATACCCCCTATCCAATACAAGGGCGCGGACAGCACCGATCCGATGGCGTTCAAGTATTACGACGCCGAACGAGTCGTGCTCGGCAAACCGATGAAGGAACATCTGCCGTTTGCAATGGCATGGTGGCACAATCTGTGCGCTGCGGGCACCGATATGTTCGGGCGGGACACCGCCGACAAATCCTTCGGTGCGGAAAAGGGCACGATGGCGCACGCCAAAGCGAAGGTGGACGCAGGCTTTGAATGTATGCAGAAACTGGGTATCCGCTATTTCTGCTTCCACGACGTGGATCTGGTACCCGAAGCGGACGACATCAAAGAGACCAACCGCCGTCTGGACGAGATCACCGATTACATCCTCGAAAAGATGAAAGGCACCGACATTCGGTGCCTGTGGGGTACGGCGAATATGTTCTCGAATCCCCGCTTTATGAACGGCGCGGGCAGTACCAATTCGGCGGACGTGTATTGCTTTGCGGCGGCACAGATCAAAAAGGCATTGGAACTGACGGTAAAACTCGGCGGTCGCGGGTATGTGTTCTGGGGCGGTCGCGAAGGGTATGAGACGTTACTGAACACCGATATGAAGCGGGAACAGGAAAACATTGCGCGCCTGATGCGTATGGCGGTGGATTACGGCCGTTCCATCGGCTTCACGGGCGATTTCTACATCGAGCCGAAACCGAAGGAGCCGATGAAGCACCAATACGACTTCGACGCCGCGACCGCCATCGGTTTCTTGCGGCAGTACGGGTTGGACAAGGATTTCAAAATGAATATCGAAGCTAACCACGCGACACTGGCAGGGCACACCTTCCAGCACGAACTGCGTGTCAGCGCCATCAACGGGATGCTCGGCTCGATCGACGCGAACCAAGGCGACTTGTTGCTGGGTTGGGATACCGACGAATTCCCGCAGAACGTGTACGACACCACCATGTGTATGTACGAAGTGTTGAAGGCGGGCGGACTCACGGGCGGTTTCAATTTTGATGCCAAAAACCGCCGCCCCAGCTATACGGCAGAGGATATCTTCCACGGCTTTATTCTCGGTATGGACACCTTCGCGCTCGGCCTTTTGAAGGCGGCGGCCCTGATCGAAGACGGCCGTCTAGACGCCTTCGTTAAAGAACGCTACGCGAGTTTTGACGAGGGGGTAGGTAAACGTATTTCGGATGGCGCCGCCACCTTGGAGGAACTCGCCGCCCGCGCCGAGGAAATGGGTGCGCCCGCCCTGCCGTCAAGCGGTCGGCAGGAATACCTGCAGAGTATCGTGAACAGCATCATGTTCGGATAAAAAGGGCTGTCGCGTCGAGGTAACGTTGCACAAACAAAGGAAGAACACCCTGGCTCCCCTTGTCAGGCAAATTCCCCCGCGTGCGGGGGAAATGTCTGCGAAGCAGACAAAAGGGGCCCGTCTTCGGGAGAAAAACTGGCGGCGAAGCCGCCTGAGGGGTAGTGAATTTCGCACCGCGGTGCGGTGTATCTCTCCCTCCGCGCTTAGGTATCATGGCACACGAATGATATTTTTACGTTTCTTTACGGCGTAATCTAAGGCGATTTTGGTGCCGCTTTTACGGGTAGTCGGGGCGTTGAGCTCGTCATAATAAACAACGCAATAATGGCTTTTATCGATCATCTCATAGTTGCGCTCGACGTACGATGCTTTGCCGGCGTTCATTATTTTTTCGGGGTAATACGTGTCCTCGTAGTTTTCCAATAAATAGTTTTTATAGTCTTCCTGTATATACGGATATTCTGCCCGCACATAGACTCGTTTTATGTGCGGGTATTTCTCTTTTATTTCGGTTACTGTTTCTTGGCATAGACTGTTAAAGCAACTTTTGCTTCCGAAAAGAAACGTATCGACTTGTTGTTCCACGATCAGTTTTTCGATTATTTCAATAAGTTTTGATTTTAGTTTCTCGGTCTCATTTATCTTTCTATGACCGAAAAAACAACATACATTTTTATACATAATAAATCACCACCAAACGCAGTTTACCATATATGGTCTAAAAAGTCCATATATGGTCGCTATCATTTTTCTAAAAAGCATAAACTATGTGTAGAACTTTTTAGGGGTGATAGTATGGATACCAGAAAAGCCGTAGCAAATAGATTGTTAGAATTGTGTGAGGACAAGAAATTGTCGGTAAATGCTTTGGCAAGAATCTCTGCAGTTCCGCCTTCAACTCTAAAGAACATAATTAATGGCGGAAGCCGGAACGCGGGTGTCGTTACGCTTAAGAAATTATGTGACGGATTGGAAATATCCCTTTATGACTTTTTCAATACCGAAATATTTAAGACACTTGAACAGGAAATCAAATAATTCTGTATTAGTAAAACTCTCTGCTGAATTTCAGCAGAGAGTTTTGCTGTCCGTTAGAGAACGCCTCATAAACCACATTCTTTTTTATATCTCGACGGGGTAACCCCTTTATACTTCTTAAACGTCTTGCAAAAATAGCTCACGTCGTTGAAACCACTGTCAAACGCCGCGGCGGTAATGCTTTGGCCGGCGGCGATCTCGCGGCAAGCATTTTCCACCCGTCGTTCGTTCAGATGCTCCACGATGGTCTTGGCCGTGTACTCCTTGAATAGGCGGCAGAGGTACTTTTCGCTGACACCGATATCCGCCGCTAACGCCTTCAGCGAAAATTCTTCACGAAAATCGCGTTCCAACCGTTCCAACACGCGCATGACGGTGTGCGCACCGCGCGGCGGCGCGGGCGCTTCGGCGGGAGCAGACGTTTCGCTGTACAATTGTGCGACCAAAAGAAAAAGATAGCCGTACGCCGCAATTTCATATCCCGCCGCTTTGTCGCGCACCGTGTCCATCAACGAGGAAGCGGCATCAAACAGCGTACCGTCCGTCGCGGTCATGCGGCGGTTGATACCGGCACCCAACATAGTCAGCGGTGCGGTGCGGTGAAACACCGTGCCGTACGCCTCGCCGCTGCTCGGCAACGAGAAGACCAGACAGTCGTATAGACAGCCGCTCTGCGGTTCGCCGCGATGAAGACAGCCGCACTCCACCAGCAGGATATCACCCTCCGTAAGCTCGTATGACCGATTGTTTAAGTATGCCGAAAACCTACCCCTCAACACGCGGATACACTCCAGTTCCATGTGCCAGTGTGCCTCCATCACGTAACGCGGATGGGAAGGCGACAAGCGGTAATACTCCATCGGAAAACCGGGGGTGCCGTGCCGACGGCTCTCCAAATACGATTGCTGTTCCATCAAAACACCTCGCAATATGAATATCGTTATAGTTTTCGGTGTATATTCTCCAAGCATTATACCAAATTTCGTACTATAATGCAATAAGGAAGATGTATTTTAAAGGAGGCAACAGTATGGCAACTTCTCGATTGATCGGTGAATATCCCGCGATCGGTATTCGCCCCACCATTGACGGTCGGCGCGGTGTGCTTGGTGTGCGGGAATCGTTAGAGGATCAGACGATGGCGATGGCACAGCGTGCCGCTGACCTGTTCCGCAACAATCTGCGGTATTCGAACGGGGAACCCGTGCGTGTGGTGATCGCCGATACCACCATCGGCCGTGTGGGCGAAGCCGCCGCGTGTGCGGAAAAATTCCGCCGCGAAGGGGTGGCGATCACCCTGACGGTTACCCCCTGCTGGTGCTACGGCGCCGAGACGATGGATATGGAAAAGGATACCATCAAGGCGGTGTGGGGCTTCAACGGCACCGAACGTCCGGGTGCGGTGTATCTCGCGTCGGTGCTCGCGACCCACGCGCAAAAGGGCCTGCCCGCGTTCGGTATTTACGGGCATGAGGTGCAGGATGCGGACGATACCACCATTCCCGCCGACGTGGAGGAGAAACTTCTGCGTTTCGGCCGTGCGGCAGTGGCGGTAGCGACCATGCGCGGCAAGTCCTATCTGCAGATCGGCTCGATCTGTATGGGCATCGGCGGTTCGATCATCGATACCGACTTTATTGAGGATTATCTCGGGATGCGCGTCGAATCGGTGGACGAGGTGGAGATCATTCGCCGCATGACCGAGGGCGTGTATGACGAAGCGGAGTATCAAAAGGCGCTCGCGTGGGTGAAGGAAAACTGCACGGAAGGCTTTGACAAAAACCCCGCCGAGTTACAAAAGGACCGTGCCCGTAAGGATGCGGATTGGGAATTCGTCGTGAAGATGATGATCATCATCAAAGACTTGATGAGCGGCAACCAAAACCTACCCCGCGGTTGCGAGGAGGAAATGGTCGGCCACAACGCGATCGCGGCGGGCTTCCAGGGCCAGCGGCAATGGACGGATTTTTATCCCAACGGCGATTTCCCCGAAGCGTTACTCAACACCTCTTTTGACTGGAACGGGGCGCGTGAGCCGTACATTCTGGCGACCGAAAACGACGTCTTGAACGGTCTCGGTATGCTGTTCGGCAAACTGCTCACCAACCGTGCACAGATGTTTGCCGACGTGCGTACGTACTGGAGCGGTGATGCGATCAAACGGGTGACGGGGTACGACATCGAGGGCAAGGCGAAGGATGCCGACGGCGTCATTCACCTCATCAACTCGGGTGCGTGCTGTCTTGACGCGTGCGGCAACGTGACCGACGGGGACGGTAACGGCACCATCAAGCCGTGGTACGATATGACCGAGGCCGATCAGAAGGCCGTGATGGAGAATACCACCTGGAACTACGCCGACCTCGGCTATTTCCGCGGCGGCGGCTACTCCTCCCGCTTTGAGACGCGCGCCGAAATGCCAGCCACCATGATCCGCTTGAATCTGGTGAAGGGGCTCGGTCCCGTGGTGCAGTTGGTGGAAGGCTGGACGGTCGCTCTCCCCCCTGAGGTGTCGGATACGCTGTGGAAGCGCACCGACTACACCTGGCCGTGCACCTGGTTTGCCCCGCGCTGCACGGGTGAGGGTAATTTCAAAACGGCCTACGACGTGATGAACGGCTGGGGTGCCAACCACGGTGCGATCTCCTACGGTCACATCGGTGCGGACATCATCACGCTGTGCTCGATGCTGCGTATCCCCGTGTCGATGCACAACGTACCGGAAGAGAAGATCTTCCGTCCCGCCGCGTGGAATGCGTTCGGTATGGACAAAGAGGGTGCCGACTACCGCGCGTGCGCGGCGTATGGCCCGCTGTTTAAGAAGTAAGAGAAAAACAGCCACCCGCCGTAATGTGGGTGGGATTGGGAAGTTACGAATGTACTGCAGGTTTTGCACTACACCCCTTGCCTCTCCTTAAAAGGAGAGGAGGCAGAACATCGCCCGAAGCGCATACTTGTCGCAGTTTTATTGGCGATGTTCCTGAGAATGAACGAGCTCAACTTGCGTGCCTCTCTTATGCTCTTGCCTCGCCCCGCTTGCGGGGAGAGGTGGCGCGGCAAAGCCGCGACGGAGAGGGGAATGTGCGTTCATTCTCCCGACTGAATGGTTTTTCGAGAGCCGTGACGGAGAGGTAGTCTGGCGGTGCACGCAATTTTGTACGACAGAAGGATTTTTTGTTGTTTGCTCGGTCGCAGAGAATCCCCCAGTCATTTTCTCCTCGCTTTGCGACTCGAAAATGCCAGCCCCCTTTA
>CAZESL010000103.1:0-8146 GCA_964515215.1 uncultured Eubacteriales bacterium | reverse complement strand
CGTGGGCGAACACAATTGGAGTGCGGCGTGCGATTCCGAATGTGATCTGTGCGGCGCAACGCGTGCGACCACCCATGCGAATGTGGTGGATGATGCGGCGGTCGATGCCACTTGTGCAACAAGCGGTCTCACGGCGGGCAGCCACTGTGCGGATTGCGGCACGGTCATCGTGGCGCAGAAGATGGTAGCGGCTCTCGGCCACACTTGGGACGCGGGTGAGGTCATCACCGAACCCACGGCAGAAGCCAACGGCGAAAAGGTGTACACCTGTACCGTTTGCGGCGAGACCAAGACGGTGGAGACCACGCTTGCCGAAGTTGTTGACGGTTACTACTACTATGACGGCGCGATCGTGGAGAATATCGGTCTGGTATGCGTGGAAGGCGACTACTACTACGTTGGTAACAAGGGTAAGGTCGTGGTTGGCCGTTACGCTATCTCCATGACGAACGATCTGGCCATTGAAAAGGGTATCTACTACTTCTTTGAAGACGGTAAGTTGAACACCACGCTTGGTGTATACGAAGGTCAGTACTATAACGCGACGGGTAAGAGCGAAGCGTACGTTGGTCTGATCGAGTGGAACGGTGCGAAGTACTATGTCAGCGACGGCGGTAAAGTGAAGGCGGATTGCCGTTACTTCATCACCAAGTTGAACGGTCTGGTGCCGACGAAGCGTGCGTACACCTTCTTTGAAGACGGCCGCATGTTGGAAGATACGCGTATCCATACCGACGGTTACTACTACGAAAACGGTATCCGCGTTCCGTATGCGGGTCTGGTTGAGTACGAAGACGCGCTCTACTACGTGGCGGACAGCGGTGCGTACGTGACCAATTGCCGTCAGATCGTATCCAACGTGAATAACACGGGCATCGCTAAGAGCAGTCGTTGCTACTTCGGCGAAGACGGCAAGATGCTGTACAATGTGGTGATCGACGGTTACTACTACGGCGAAGACGGCGTGGCGCCCTCTTACGCAGGTCTGGTGGAAGTGGACGGCAGTTACTACTACGTCAATGGCACCCACGGTGCGTTGGCTGTTGATACGACTTGCAAAGTTACCAATACCAATGACTTGATGGAAGCGGGTACGTACACGTTTGACGCTACCGGTAAACTGGTCGGCTAAGCAAAGCAATAAAACACCCTCGAGGATCACTTCCTCGGGGGTGTTTTTGTGTTGGTCGTTAAAATCAGACACCTTACCGTAAAGATGCTGAAATTTTAAAAAACAGACGAAATTTTATGTAACATTTGACATTTATAAAAAACAGGTATATAATGTATCTGTATATTAATGTACATCATAACGAAAGGTGCGATACAAATGTCAGCAAAACGCATATTGGCTGTATTCCTTTGCCTGTGCATGATGGTCCCTGCCATCGGGTTACAATTGGTAACACCTATCATGGGCGTTGCGGCCGATACGACCGAACAGGAATATATCGTGGCGGAGTTTAACTGCTTCGTCAGCGGTGTCAAAACCGCAGGTACGGGCAACTTGATGCCCGGCGCTTCCTGGAAATTGGCGGAACCGTTGGATCTGACGCAATACGGTTATTCCACCGATGCCGCCGAAAACACCCTCGCGTTACAGATGGATATGTACGTGGCGGGTGACGACGGTTTGATGAACGCGCTGTGCACCGGCGGTGTGAGCGGTCAGATCGAATTGACCTCCTCGGGCACGTGCGATGTCCAAGAGGTCTATACCTCTCCGTCGGTTGCGAAATTCCAGCCGAACACGTGGGTACGCCGCCAGATCCCGCTGTCTTCTATTACGAATGTCAGCGGTGAAGGGGGATTTGATCCTACGGCGTTCAATTATTTTCGTATCTATTACGCGGTACCGTCTGAGACATTGAGCGGACAGCAGGTCACGATGAAGATCTGCAACATCCGTTTGGTCAACACGGCGGTTCCCGCGCCCTCTCTTGCGGACGATCCGATCGGTGACGGCACCTTTGCGCCCAAAGTGGGCCCCTCGTGGGAAAAGGTCGAGATACCCGAAGGGTTCGATGACAGCACCACGTTTGTGGCGGGCTACAACTTGGTAGAATACATCGAAGAGTATGAAGTGGATCTGGTGAACCGCCACGGCCAGATCGACTATGCACCCGCTATCAACTCTTTGCTTGAAGGTTTGAATGCTGCGGGCGGCGGTACGCTGTACATTCCCTCGGGCCATTACAGTTGCTACAGCAGCATCTACATTCCACGCGGTGTGTCGATCGTCGGTGATTGGCGTTCACCCGAGGAGGATGCCGCCGTTGACGGTACGGTGATCGAGGTGTATGCGAGCCACAACCAAGCGAACGGCCCGCAGTTTATGATCATGAGTACCCATACGCAGGTGCGCAACCTTACCTTCTGGTATCCGAAGCAGGATGCCGAACACGTGGTGCCGTATCCCGCCACCATTCTGACTAACCACTACACATTTGTGGAAAATATTACCTTTGTAAACTCGTACTTTGCGGTGGAACAGAACAGTGCTGCCAACTGCCCGAACGTGTGGAACGTGTTCGGCACGCCCCTGAACCGCGGTTTGGATATCGACTCGGTTATCGATATCGCCCGTTTGGACGAGATCCACTTTGCACCTGACTACTGGATCGAATCGGGTCTGCCGGGTGCACCGTCCTCTCCCACGGCAGAAGCGGCTTTGCGCGAATACCTCTATGAAAACGGTATCGCGGTGACATTGCGCCGTATCGACTGGTCGTATTTCACCTATTCCGATATCCGCGGGTATCGCACGGCACTGTGCTTTGACAAGTGCGCCTTCTCCGAATCGGTGCCGAACGGTCAGTGCGTGGGCTTGTACTTTAAAGATTGCTACAACGGCTTGCTGGCGTATAACGTGAGCGGCTCGTGCGAATCCTTCTTGGATGTCACGATCGAAAACTGCGTGAACGGTCTGGTCTTCTCGAATGAGCAGACGTTCGACAGTTACGGTATGTTGCAGGTGTCGAACATCGATATCGACGCCACAGGTGCGGCTGTTTTGATGAACAACCTTTGCCGCGTATCCATCCTGTCCTCCACCATCCGTCAGGGTGCGGTGATTGTCAATAACGGCTACCTGATGTTAGGTGAGACCCAGTTTAACACGCCCGCACCGCACGTGGTGCTGAATGCGGGTGCCGACGTGGCGATCCTGCTCGGTAACAAGAACGCCACCGGTGGCGAGATCACCTATCTCAACCGCGCGGGGTGCCCCGTTTCCTACAGCGCCTCGGCGTTGAATCTGAAGGGGTATACCCATCTGTCGGCAGAAGAAGCGGCCGCGCAGGTAAAAGCGCCCGCGAAAGAAACCGTCTATATCGCGGATGACTTGGACAACACCGGTGAGACCGATGTGACCGAGCAGTTGCAGACCTATCTTACTGCGGCGGGAGAAAACGGCGGCGGTCTGGTGTTCCTGCCTCCCGGACGTTATTTGGTGAACGGCGCTCTGAATGTGCCCGCCGGTGTGGAATTGCGCGGTTCGGGCGACTTCGGTACCATTCCCGCGCCGGTCAACACCATCATTTGCGTGACCCGTCAGGGTGACGAGGACGACGAGGCCACCGTTACCTTACAGGAGGCGGCGGGTATTCGCGGTATCACCTTCCATTATCCCGAACAATACAGCGTCTACACCGAAACCACGGTGAACGACGTTCAGACTTACGATTTCACCTTCTATTCCTATCCTTACGCCATTCGCGGTGCGGGTAAGGATATCTACGTGGTGCACGTCACGGCACACAACGGCTGGAACGGCGTGGATCTGAAGACCAACCGTTGCGACAATGCCTACGTGGATTATCTCGCGGGTCACTTCTTCAACCGCGGCATCGTGATCGGCGGCGGCTCCGAAAACGGTGTTATCCGCAACTACCAGTTCAACTACAACGCTATTTTGAATCCCGGCAACGATATTTGGGGTAACTGGGGCGTTCAACCGAGCAAAGACGGCTTGACTTCCCACTTCCATTTGGCGATGCAGCGTCAGTTCAACAACAACTCCATCATTCTGCAGATCGGCGACGCAAAAGACCTGCTCGTCTATAACTGCTTCAACTACGCCTCCTACATCGGCGTGCACTTTGTGGAAGAAAACGGCAACGAGCCGAACGGCGTGCGCCTCTACGGTCACGGTGTGGACTACGGCACTGTGTCGATCCAAGTCGAGGCGGGTACCGGCATCGAGTTGATAAACACGCAGCTTACCGCGTTTAATCAAGCCGGTTCCAACGTCACGGGCGAATACGCCGTGACCGATAAGAACATCTACGACATCTGGTTGACCGATTCCTTCGATGATGAGATCACCATCACCAACTTCACCGAATGGGCACCCTCGCCCACGGCGGGTCTTCGTGTGGATAACGGTACGCTGAACATTTACAACGCGGCACTTAACCACACGTCTTCGCAGTTTGTCGAAATGTCCTCGACTTCTGCGGGTAAGGTCAACTTAGTCTGTCTGTCCTCGGGTCGTTCGGACGATCCCGTCCTCACGCGTTACGAGTATCGCAATCAAGTGAAGGTCATGGGCGGTTTCTACAACGCGGCATTCAAATTGTTGCGCACATATGGTGTTGGCAGTTATTCCTATGAGACGAAGGTGAGTACGACCAACGTGTCCTATGCGCATGCATGGACACAATACAGCGCGACCGAGGATTATTCCGATTTCACCTATACCACCAACAGCACGGGGCTGACCATCACGGGTTATAGTGGCTCTGCGACCGTTGTGGCGGTGCCCGAGGCCATCGGCGGTACGCCCGTCACCGCGATCAACGCCTCGGTCTTTGCGGGCAAGAGTGTGAAGTCGGTGTGGTTGCCCGTCAGCATCACGACGATTCCCGAAGGCCTGTTCAGCGGTTGTACCGCACTCACCGACGTGTCGCTCGGCGGTGCCGTGACCTCCATCGGCGCGAACGCGTTCAAGGGTTGCACGACGCTTGCCACCTTCTACCTGCCCGAGTCGGTAACGAGTGTTGCCGCCGATGCGTTCATCGGTTGTACCGCGCTTACGAAGGTCGTATATGGCGGTAGCCATGCTGAGCGTAACGGCATTGCGATCGCGAGCGGGAACGAACCGCTCACGGCGGCAACATGGGAATATCGCGACTGTGCGCACGGCTCTACGAAGGTGGAAGGCTATGTTGCCCCCACCGCGCACGAAGCGGGTCGCACGGGTATTACCGTTTGTTTGGAATGTGGCGAGACCATCGCCCGCAGCCGCTTGGTCTCCCCGCTCGGTTACGTGTATTTGGATACGGCGGGCGGTACCCTCACCTCCAACGTGACGGTGGAGAGCCACCAGGATAACGGCAAAGACGTGGTGGCGATCGGTGATACGGGTGAATACGGTATTCAACTGCAGACGGATTGGTCGGGCGTGCGTATCAGCGGCGCGCTGTTTAAGGACGTTCCCGCAAACGAAAGCGTCACCTTGGCGATCGAATACTACATCGATACCGCGATAAGCGGCAATCAGCAGATGTTCCGTGTGGTGCCGCACGACGGTGCGACGCAGAAAGATTTCTATATCTATAACGACGCGTTACGTACGGGCGAATCTTCGCTGGTGTTCTACACCTTCACGGCTGAACAGCGCGAGACGCTCGGCACCGGCGACTTCAATTGCTATGTTCTGGGTTGCACGCCCGGCGCCGGCCACGTGTACATTCAGTCGGTCAAGTTGGTGCCGACCGCGGCGGTGCACACGGGTGTGAACGTCGGTTATGCGTACGCCGATTTCACGGAAGATACGCTGTGCGACTATTACACCGATATATTCGGTTATCGCGGCTACAACACAGTGCAGATCAATGCCGAAACGTCGACGAGCCACCCCGATGCCGAATACCTCTATCGCTACGTCAAGGTGTTCGGTACCGCGTTGTCGTCCGATGCGACTACCAATAAGCCGGTGTTCCTGCGTGTGTACACCAATGCAGGTTACGAAGATACCACCGTTACTCTCAGTGCGTATGAAGTGAGTAACGGTACCAAGACGGGCTTTAGCAACGTGCTTGGTTTCCCCACCGCCACCATCACGGTGGAAGACGGCGTGGGCACCCTGCTTTTAGATGAATCCTGCTTCACCAACGGATTGAACGGGCTCGGTTCCTTGCGTGTGATGTACACCGAATTGCCGAAAGTTGCGCGCATTGAAGTGTACGATGCGGTGAAGGCGTGCGAAGAAGCGAACGCCCCTGCGGAAGTGACGGACTACCTGCATCAGTGGATGTTGGATAACAACACGAACCTGGTCGCCGAAGGGGCTACTGCACCATCGATCGGCGTGGCGGGTCAAGAGGACGATACCCGTTGTGCAACCTGCCGTAAACCGCTGATTGCGGGTGAAGTGCTGTTGCCCACCGAATATGCGTGGATGGATACCGCAGGCGGTACCCTCACCTCGAACCGTGTCCTCGGCACGCAAGGTGATTCCGGCAGCACGGCGGTGTCGGCGATCGGTAGCACGGGCGAATACGGTATCAAACTTTCGGCAGATTGGTCGGGCTTCTGGCTGGGCGGCACGATGTTCGAAGCCGTGCCGGAAGGCCAGAGCGTCACGATGTTGATCGAGTATTACATTGACGCTACCTATACGACGAATGAGCAACTGTTCCGTTATACGCCCTATGGCGATGCAGAACATACCGACATTTTCATTGATTCCCACGATCTGGTTACGCAGAAGTCGGGTCTCGTCTATCACACCTTCACGGCGGAGGAAATGGCGGCGATCGGCACGGGCGATTTCCGCTTTGCCGTGATGGGTTGCACGCCCGGTGCGGGTAACGTATACATCCAGTCGATGAGATTGGTCAATACCGAATACGTATATCAAAAAGAGGATCTCGCTTGTTCGTATGTGGATTTCATTCCCTCGTTGGTAAGCGGATATTATCCTGACATTACCGTAGCGTATTCCTTTGATGCAAGTTATGTCGATGCGGAGACCAGCACGACTTATCCCGATGCGGAGTATATCTATCGTTACGTGCGCGTAAACGGCGATGCCGCATCTTCGGTTCTTACCAAAAACAAACCGATCTATATTAAGATCTACGCTGCGGAAGGGTATGAAAACGATTCGGTGACCGTTAATGCGTTCGAAGTGTCCAACGGCAGTACCACCGATTTCAGCAACAGCTACGGCTATCCCTCGCCGCAGATCGCTATTAAAAACGGCGTGGGCGGCCTGTTCATGAGCGCCACCTGCTTTGCCAACAGTTTGAACGGTCAAGGCGCTCTGCGCTTCTTCTACACCGACGTGCCGAAGATCCGCCGCATTGAGATCTACGATGCGGCTACCTACTGTTCGGACGCGTTGGCAACGGCGGAAATGAAGGCGGAACTTCACACCGCACTGCGTCAAAATACGGCGTACGTTGTGACTAAGGACGCTATTGCGCCCACCTGTACGGCCGTAGGCTACGAAGCGGGTCGCCAGTGCACCTTGTGCGGCGACTACGTGACGGGCGGCGCTGAGTTGGCGATACTACCGCACACCGAGGTGATCGATCCCGCCGTGGCACCCGCCTGCAATAAGACGGGTCTTACGGAAGGCAGTCACTGCGACGTTTGCGGTGAAGTGCTCGTGGAACAAACGGTCGTGAGTAAGATCGGTCATAAGGTGACCACCGTTAAGGGTTACGCGGCGACGTGTACCGAAGACGGTCTGACCGACGGCAAGAGTTGCTCGATGTGCGGGCTGGTCGTGTCGAAGCAGAAGACGATCGCGGCAACGGGTCACACGGAAGTGATCGACCCCGCCGTGGAAGGTACGTGTACTGTCGACGGATTGACCGAAGGATCCCATTGCAGCACCTGCGGTGAAGTGATCGTGGAACAACAGCGCAGTCCCGCACCCGGTCACACGGTGATGGAAGATCCTGCGATGGAACCCACTTGCGAAGACGAGGGTCTGACGGCGGGCAGTTCTTGCTCGGTGTGTTACGAAATACTGGTTGAGCGGGAAGTTATTCCTGCTACGGGTCACGATGTCGTGGTGCTGGAAGGCTATGACGCCACGTGTACCAAAGCGGGCTTGACCGAAGGCAGTTACTGTGCCACCTGCGGTGAAGTGTTCGCCGAGCAGGAGACGGTGGCAAAACTCGGCCATACG
>CAZESL010000102.1:0-8182 GCA_964515215.1 uncultured Eubacteriales bacterium | reverse complement strand
CAGATCGACCGACAGCACCCGCTGCCATTCTTCGGCAGTAATGTCGCCAAACAGCCCTATTGAGGACACACCCGCATTATTCACCAGTGCATCGATACGGCCAAAGCGAGCCGTCACTTGTGCAATGCAACGGTCGGCAGACGCAAAATCGCACAGATCGGCTTGAAAGGCGGCAATGTCGGCGCCGCTTTTTGTCAATTCATTCACCAATTCCTGTGCCTGATCGGCAGAATGACAATACGTAAACGCTACACGCCAACCGCGTTTCACAAGATAGTGAACGATGGCACGACCGATGCCGCGCGATCCGCCCGTCACCAACGCAACGCGATTCATAACGTCTCCTCCTTTTCCAACAATACGGGCAACCATCGCGCAAACGGGCGAAAGGCCGCAGGTAAGGCATACCGCGCGTTCACTTCTTCAAGCGTCGCCCACACGTGATCGGGCGGTGCAGGGAAATACGCAGTCTTCACCTGTACGCCCTGCATTTGCCATTCGATATGGCTGAATAAATGCTTGCCCTCGCCGATCGTACGCGTCTCGCGTACAACGGCACGGTATTCACGGCATATCTTGTCGGTCGCTGCGGCGGGATCTTCCGTTTCCACGTGCGGCAATTCCCACAGTCCCGCCAAAAGACCGCTTGCCGGCCGCTTGTGTAACAGCACGCGCGGTGTGGCTTCATCGGTGGTAAACACAAATACCGCACGCATCTCCACACGCCGTTTTGTCTTGGCACGACGTACGGGAAGCAAAACCGCCACTTGCTTGTTATACCCTTCACACGCCGCAGCAAGCGGACATTCCTCACAATGCGGTACCGTGTTCGGCAAACAGATACATTCACCGAGTTCCATGAGAGCGGCATTAAAATCACCTGCCGCATCTTTGGGCAGCCATCCGCGCACCGTTTCGGTATGGCGGCGACGGGTCGCCGCCATCATCACATCATCAAAATCCGCCGTTAACCGCGAGACAACACGCAATACGTTGCCGTCTACCGCCGGCACGGGAATGCCAAACGCAATAGACGCCACCGCGCCCGCGGTGTAGTCGCCAAGTCCGGCCAACGCACGCAAGGCATCGTAATCGGCGGGCAACTCTCCCCCGTGCCGCTCGCATATCTGCATCGCCGCTTTTTTGAGGTTGCGTGCGCGGCTGTAATAGCCGAGCCCTTCCCACAGTTTCATCAAACGCTCCTCCGACACGGACGCTAACGCTTGCACGGTGGGAAGTTCCGCCATAAAACGCTCAAAGTAAGGAATTACCGCTTCGATACGCGTTTGCTGTAACATGATCTCCGACACCCACACGCGATAGGGTGTCAGTAAAGAGCGCCACGGCAACGGCCGCGCTTCGGCGCGATACCACGCAAGCAGTGACGGTATCATCTCTTCCACTGTTTGCAAAGCGCTCTCCTCCTTCGTTGTAATGACTTATTTCGTACCGAAAATACGGTCACCCGCATCGCCCAGACCGGGGATGATATACCCGTGATCGTTTAAATGATCGTCCAGTGCCGCACAGTACACAGCCACATCGGGGTGCGCCGCCGTCAATGCCGCCAAGCCTTCAGGCGCGGCAATAATGCACATGAATTTCACGTTACGGGGATTTCGTGTTTTGATCTGGGTGATCGCATCGATCGCCGAGCCGCCCGTTGCGAGCATCGGATCCAACACGATAACGTCACGTTCTTCAATGTCGCTCGGCAACTTGCAATAGTATTCCACGGGCTTCAACGTTTCGGGATCGCGATACAGCCCGATATGCCCCACGCGCGCGGAGGGCACCAGTTCCAACGCACCGTCCATCATACCGAGACCTGCACGCAAGATCGGAACGAACGCCAGTTTGCGTCCCGCAAGTTTTTTACATTTGGCTACCGCCACGGGGGTTTGTACCTCCACGTCCTTCATCGGAAGATCGCGCGTGGCTTCATACACCATCAGTTCGGTGATCTCTTGGATCAAACGGCGAAACTCCTTTGAAGGAGTTGTCACATCCCGCAAGACCGCCAATTTGTGTTGTACCAACGGATGATCTGCTACAAAAACGTTTGCCATAATACTCTCTCCCATATTTTATATTAACCTTGTAATTGCTGACGTGCTTTCAGTTCGCGTTCCGCCTGCGGCAAACGCAGATAGAGCGGTTGCAGCGCTTCGGCAGTGACCGTTTCGGCCCCTTCTGCCTCACGCGCCACACCGACGGCGGTTTGATACCGCAGATGTTCGGGTGCGAGCAGCAGACGATCGATCTCTCCGCCAAATTCACGGTAGCACAACTCCGCACCGTCGCCGAACAGCATGATCGGCTGACCGTATGCCGCAAGGCGCGCCTTCAACTCATCGGTTGCAATCGCTTCATCCTCACTCAAGCGGCGAATTCCGCCGTTTTCCGCCATAAAGCAAGCGGTATATACCTGCCGACAGCGGGCATCCATCGCGGCACACACCACACCCTCAAAGCCGATGCCTTCGGCATTGCGGGCGATTGCCGCCAACGTGGAAACGCCCACGCAGGGTTTGTCCTCGGCGAATGCCAATCCTTTCAGTGCCGCCACACCGATACGCACACCCGTGAACGAGCCGGGACCTGCGGATACCGCAAGTCGGTCCATATCCGACACGGTCAGTGCCGCCTGTTTCAGCATTTCTTCCACCATCGGCATCAAGGTCTGGCTGTGTGTCTGGGCCGTGTTGTTGTAACTGCTTGCTATGACCTTGCCGTCTTCCACCACCGCACAAGAAGCGGGGACGGCTGAGGTCTCAACCGCAAATATTCTCACCGCAAATCTTCCTCCTCGATCGTAATACAACGGGTATTTTCATCCTCCGCTGTGATCGTAACGCGCACGGTATTTCCTTCGGGCAGTGCCGCTTCGATATTTTCGCTCCACTCCACTGCCAAAATACATCCGGCATCGATATATTCAAAATAGCCCGTCGAATACAGATCTTCCCATCCGCTGACACGGTACATATCAAAATGCACGAGCGGGGGAACACCGCCGTATTCATGTACCAGTGCGAACGTCGGGCTGGAAACTTCGGCATCCAGTCCGCGTCCTTTGGCCATTCCGCGCACGAACGCCGTCTTCCCCATGCCGAGTCCGCCGAAAAACGCGACCACAGTACCGCCTTTTAAGCCCTTTGCGAACGCGGCGGCGATCTCTTCCGTCTGTTGCGGCGAGCAACTTTTATACACCATTTGAATCACCCGAATTTGATTATAACATATTTTCTCAAAAATTTAAAGAGGTTATTGCATAGTTCGCGGAAAAACGCTATACTGTAACGTAGAATACATAAAAAGGAGGGTGGACAAGCATGAAAAAACTTTCGGCATTTTTCAGTCGTTTTTTTCACGGCAGTAACAAACTGCTGATCCTGTTGTGCGCCCTTTGCTCGACCTACAGTTTGCTGTTGGTCTACTCTTCGGGGGCACCCTCCGGCTTTTCCAGTCAACTTGTCGCCTCGGTCGGCGGGCTTGTGGCAGCGCTCGTGATATCGCAAGTGGATTACCGCACCGTTTGCCGTTTGTGGTTCGTTTTTGCCGTGCCCACACTTGTGTTGATGCTGCTCACCTTCACCCCGCTGGGCTATAACGTCGCCGGTACGGACGACACCGCGTGGCTCGGTCTCCCCCTCGGTTCGGATTCACCGTTCATCACGTTTCAACCGTCCGAACTTTTGAAGATCGTCTTTATCATCACCTTTTCCAAGCATTTGGAACGCGTGAAAGAGAGTATCCACCGTTTTTCCACCGTTGCGTTACTGGGCGTGCACGCCGCACTTCCGATCTTGCTCGTGTTTTTGCAGGGTGACGACGGCACGGCACTCGTCTTCATCTGCATCTTCGCCGTTATGATGTTTGCGGCGGGGGTGCATTGGGGGTATTTCGCCGCCGTGGCGGGGGCCGCCGTGCCGAGCGCGTTCGTGCTGTGGCACGTGTTGGATGAACAAAAGCGCGGACGCATTATGGCACTCATCCACCCCGAACAGTATCTCGAAACGTACGGTTGGCAACAACACCACGCACTCATCTCGATGGGTAACGGCGGGTTGTGGGGCACGGGATATCTGAAGGGCGGTGCCGTATCGCTTTATGCCCGTAACAACGACTTTATTTTCACCGAAGCGGCGGAAGAGTTCGGCTTGATGGGCTCCCTATTCCTGCTCTTGCTTTTGTTCGGAGTCATCTTTGCTTTGCTGCGTGCGGCACTGCACGCACGGGACGAGCTCGGCCGTTCACTGTGCATCGGTATGATGGGGCTGATCGCTTTCCAGTCCATCATCAATCTCGGTATGAATCTGCGTCTGCTGCCGGTCATCGGCATTACCCTTCCCTTCTTCAGTTCGGGAGGCAGTTCGGTACTGACACTCTATCTCGGGATCGGGTTGGTACTGGGAGTCAGTTTTCAAAGTCGAATCAACAGCAAAAACAGTATATTCACACGGTTACGGTAAGCGGGGTGCGAAAACCCCGCTTATTTATTTTTGCGGCAACGGACGGTATTTCGCGGTATAGTCCGACACCTGAATGCGAATCACGCTGACCACCGCCACTATCTTTTCGTCAAAAGTAAACTCACCGCCGCCCGTTTGCGTTTTCATAAACAGTGAAAGGCAACGGCGCTTCTCGTCGACATCTTCCAATATTTCAGCCGTACCGCGTCCCATCAGCGAAAAATAGGCCAAACCGTAGCGGCAGGCTACGTCCCCTTCAAACGGTTGAAGATCACATTCCATCGAAAAGAACACTTTGGGATTGCGGCGCATTACGTCGATCTTGCGCCCGCGCGGTGCCCCGTGAAGGTAGAGCGTGAGTCTACCGTCCTCCATCGTGTAACCGTAATTCATCGGCACGACGTACGGCTCGTCGCCGTCTACTAATCCCAAATGCAGAATTTTCGAAGTATCCAAAATGCGGGTGATCTCACCGAGATCCGTAATTTGTCTTTCCCGTCTGGTCATTCCGTTCATAATAATTTACTCCCCTTCGTAATAGGTTACGTTGTCGTCCACGCGATATACGCGATTGGTATCCTTACCCCACACGGCGATCTTATCCGAATCGGGATACAACGTGACGTCGATATCGTGTATCACGCTGAAATCAATATACGTCAACCTCTCGTTTTCAGACGTATTTGTAAGTTTGTGAGCACCGCTCTCGTCGGCAGGGAAAAACAAGAGATCGCCCGCACGCACGATGCGCTCTCCCTGCGGTGTGCGTAACACGCCCTCACCGCTGATAATGTAAAACGTTTCCTCGTTTTTCAAGTGATAATGATACGGATACGCAGACTTTTTCGGCGGTATCTCATACACGCTCACCATCGTCTTTTCCGCATATCCGCGCGGAACGAATGCGCGTTTTACGTATTCATAATCGGGATGTTGTGCTTTATGTTCTCGAAAGAGCTCGTCCGCATTTTTATACAATCCGTCACCCATATCGTCTCTCCTATCCGCTGTCACCAAACAAACGGTAACAAGCGGTATTTTACTTTTTGTTTGTATTCACGGTAACCGTCCAATTCTTGTTCCAGAAACGCTTCCTCGCCTTTGATGCGTTTCGCAATAATGAGCGGATACAGCAAAAACACGAAGAAGGCGTAAAGCGACCCCAATATCAGCGGTATGCTCAAGAACAAGAGTATCGTCACACCGTACATCGGGTGACGCACGATGCCGTACAACCCCGTATCGATCACCGTTTGCCCGTCTCGCACCTCGACGGTGCGGCTGAGATAGGTGTTTTCGCGCAGTACTTCGGCATACAAAACGTACGCCGCCAAAAAGAGCGCCGTTCCCATATAGGTCACCCATTGCGGCAACGTGTACCACCCGAAACGGCATCCCAGCCCCGCCAGAACGAACCCCGCGACAAACATAAGACCGCTGAGTTTTACCACAAGGCCTTGGTCTTTTTGCTTTTCTTTCGCATTTAGGCGTGACCGCAACAATGCGGGGTTTTTGCACATCATCACGATACCCGCCAAAAGCATCGGAACAAACAACGCCCCCATTAATAGCCAACCGTTTACGTAAGATAACGTACCTGCGGGCAGAAAGAGCAGTACACCGACCAACACCACGCCCAAAAGGAATTTGGTAACAGCCCCGAAAAACAACCCAAACGTCATCGTTATCTCTTCGCTTTCTTACTGTTTGCAATCTTTTCGATATCTTCCCTATCGATCCATTCTTCGGTAAAGCCGCACGCACAGCAGATATAACGGTTCACATTCACCGTCGAAAAGATCGTGTTCCCCGTCATTACGTTGTTACCCGTACCGTACGCCCCCGCGTACCCGTCGATACGCACAACATCCATCGAACGGCATTTGGGGCAGATCTTCGTGTGTTTCATAATTTCCCCTTCTCCTTATTTGTGAATATAATCAATCGTAAATCCCTTCGAAAAGCGTCGAAATACTTTTGTAATCAATACCGCACTTTCTCGTCCAACGGTTTACGGGATGTTCGGCATATCCCCGATCGCTGAGAGCATACAACATATCTCTTTGCGGTGTATGCGTATACAACATACCGTGAGAATCGGCAGGGTGAAGAATATCCAAATAACCGAGTGTATTTATAAACACCTCAATTTGATCCAATGTCATTCCGAGCAGACCCGATCGTTTCAATTCTCGACGCAGTTTACCCGATGTCATATTGTCAGGCGTTTTTTCAATCACTTCCATGATACTTTCAAAGCACTTATAATCCGTCGGTGAATGCTCCGGTCGGGGGAGCTTTTTATATTCTTCCAAAAAGATAATTGCCGTGTTCAGCGAAGACCGCGGCACCCGCCCGCTGAAGTAGAAATGTTCCATATCTACATTGATGTGCCAAAATTGCATTTTCGGTTCGGTACTAAGGGTGCAATCATATCCGCAAATTTCACATTGACTGTCACGATATTTATCTTCCCACTCGCCGTTCTTTCCGACCACTGAACCGACATACTTTTTCTCAAACTTGTGAGTAGGTAAATTTTTGATATAGTAGTAACAAGGAAGTGCACTCGTATATTCCAAAGCGTTATGTGCCACACCGTAAAGAAAATCCTTCGCCAACTGTGCAACGGAAAGTGTGGAGATGAGATCTTTGGCATACCGAACAGCTTCATCATGAGAATAAACGCGTTCGCAAAGTTTCATCGTTCCCTCGCTGACAGCAGGAAGATATTCGAGAACAGGAGAAGTCCAAAAATCATGGAAAGTTTTTCGTGCAAACCGTTTCAAAAGTTTAAGCGCCGTTTTCTTATCACAAGAAGGTGTGGGATCTTCTTTATATAACTGTATTTCCTCCAAATATATTGCATTAATTTCGCTTGATACCGAACTTTTAGTTTGGAAAGGTGCAAGCGGCAAAAGAAACGTCTCATTGTGTAAAGCGTTTGACAACGTCTGCGCGATCGATTCTATCACACCATTGGTTTCTTCGTTCATCGCTCTCACCTCTTGTAAAGATCACCGTTTCCTTGCTCAACCTCACGCCGTATTCGTCTTTAATTTGTGCGAATCGGCAATAAATTCAAGAATCTACTCTTCCTTATCTTTCCGTCGTTTCAAAAACTTTTTAAGCACACTGATCATAACCGCAATCACAGCCAAGAATAAAAGTCCGATAACCACAAATGAATCCGGATCAAAATTAGCCATATCAAGGGAAAAGAGTTTGCTTAGGCTGGCGGGAGTTGAACTATTTGCGGTTTCTGCCGCGCCTTTATTCACGCGGCTTTGCGCTCATTTTTGCAAGGCGACAGCCTTGCGGCAAATTCGCGCTTCGCCGCATAAACAAATGCGACGGGCAGAAACTCTCCGACCTGCAAAAGAGAAAATTTTTGCGTGAGAGGAAGCCGAAAAATGCAGGAATACTCCCGTATTTCAAGTTTTGAGGCGATCTATCACCGAAAATTTTCCTTTTGCAGGCGTAAAGAGTTCGACTCCCGCCTGCCTATACCGGAGCATACCGCAAAACCGATAACAAACAGAACGAGAGTAAGTATTATTTTAAGAACACCTTCGACTATCGCTTCGGTTCTTTTCTGATTTTTCCCTTTCATTTTAGACCCTTTCCATGCGCACCACCGACTCGTCTTTCTTTTCTTTAGGAAAGAAATCTACAATCCTGTTCTATATATTGTAATCCTGTATGTT
>CAZESL010000101.1:0-8286 GCA_964515215.1 uncultured Eubacteriales bacterium | reverse complement strand
CCACGAGGGCGACTACATCTCCATCGACGGTTCCACCGGTAACATCTACGACGGCATCATCCCGACTGTGGATGCTGAGATCGCGGGCGAGTTCGGTCGCATCATGGAGTGGGCAGACGAGTTCCGTACCTTGAAGGTGCGCACCAACGCCGATACTCCCGCCGATGCGAAGAAGGCGCGTGAACTGGGTGCGGAAGGCATCGGTCTGTGCCGTACCGAGCACATGTTCTTCGAAGCGGACCGTATCGCGGCATTCCGTGAGATGATCTGCTCCGACACCGTGGAAGAGCGCGAAGCCGCTCTCGCGAAGATCCTGCCGTATCAGCAGGGCGACTTCGAGGCGCTGTACGAAGCGCTCGAAGGCAACCCCGTCTGCATCCGTTTCCTGGATCCCCCGCTGCACGAGTTCGTTCCCACCGAGGAAGCGGACATCGAAGCGCTGGCGAAGGCTCAGGGCAAGACGGTTGCCGACATCAAGAACATCATTGCTTCCTTGCATGAGTTCAACCCGATGATGGGTCACCGTGGCTGCCGTCTGGCTGTCACCTACCCCGAGATCGCGAAGATGCAGACCACCGCTGTTATCCGTGCGGCGATCAACGTGAAGAAGAATCATCCCGATTGGAACATCGTTCCCGAGATCATGATCCCGTTGACGGGTGAAGTGAAGGAAATGAAGTTCGTGAAGGATATCGTCGTGGCGACCGCGGATGCGGAGATCGCTGCTGCGGGTGTAGAACTGAAGTACGAAGTGGGTACCATGATGGAGATCCCGCGTGCGTGCCTCACCGCCGACGACATTGCGAAGGAAGCGGAGTTCTTCTGCTTCGGTACCAATGACTTGACCCAGATGACCTTCGGCTTCAGCCGTGACGACGCGGGCAAGTTCCTCTCGGCGTACTACGACACCAAGATCTACGAGAACGATCCGTTTGCGAAGCTCGACCAGACCGGTGTGGGCAAACTGATGGAAATGGCTGTGACCCTCGGTAAGAAGACCCGTCCCGCGATCCACTGCGGTATCTGCGGTGAGCACGGCGGCGACCCGGTCTCCGTGGAGTTCTGCCACAAGATCGGTCTGGACTACGTGTCCTGCTCGCCCTTCCGCGTGCCGATCGCTCGCTTGGCTGCTGCTCAGGCTGCCATTAAAGGCTAATTACTAATAAAAATCCCGTGGAGAAATTCCACGGGATTTTTGCAATTATGCCTTAATGGCTGCAACTATGATTGCCTTACGGCAAGTTATGAGTTATGAACGGCTTCGCCGTGTTATGAGTTGCCTTGTGGCAACGCTTGGCTTGTCAGGCAATCATATCATAACATTTGGGCAAGGCCCAAATTCATAACTCTAAACTCATAACTAAACAATCTGAATAATTAGTTTTATAAAACAAAATTATCCGCCCGAATTTCTTCGGACGGATTTTTGTTTTTCTTGTAAAATTTTCCCATAGGAGTTATAATACAACCATGAGGTGATTATATGTGCTATTTCCTTTATGGTGCAATCAACGAAGGAATAAATACCGATGATTACAAAAAACAATAAGAGACACGGAATACCATTTCAGTTTTGGTGATATTAGATCCGTAAATGAATGTGTTGCAAGTTGCGACAGCAGGTATAGAATTACTCTTGATCATTGCGATTGCGATACTGCCATAGGGCAAAAACAAACCAACAAAAAAGGGTTGGAAAAACTTAAAGACTTACTCTTAGATTTACAAAATGTTCGTGGAATAAGATATGTTTTAATGAGCAAGAACTGGTGGAAGGAAACAAATAACAAACAAGAAACAGTTCATTTATGCCTTGTGGCTATATTGTAACAAAGAATTCTCCCACTTTTGCTGTCTGCACCATAGGCTGCCATTAAGGACTGATTGCTAACAAAAAACGCTCGGAGAGATCCGAGCGTTTTTTGCCCACAGAAGAGGTGGCTTGACACGGATGCGCACGGGAATTATAATGACGGTAAGGGAGGAATGCACCGTGTTGTTAGATATCACTCTGCCTGTCACCCCCGCCATGCGAAGTCGCGCTCCCGAAAAGGTGGATCACGCCTTGGTGGGACACTTGGGTACTCATTTTGACGCGATGGATAAAGAATTTCCGTTGTCCTATACGCGCCGTGAAGGGATCGTGTTTGATGTGTCTGCCGTTCGCGGACGGGACATCGACCTTGCCGACGTTTCGTTGGAACGGGTGACAGAGGGGCAGTTTGTCGCGTTTTATACTGGATATATCGAAGAAGAGGCCTACGGAACAAAGACCTATTTTTCACAGCACCCCCAACTGTCCCATGCACTTATCGAGGCGTTGTTGGATAAGCACGTTGCCATCATCGGCGTGGATTGTGCCGGTGTGCGCCGCGGGAAAGAACACACCCCCGCAGACCAACGGTGTGCCGACCGAGGGGCGTTTGTGGTGGAAAATTTGTGCAGATTGGGTGCGGTGGTGTCTGCCGGTGAATGTTTTACGGCGCACACCTATCCTGTGAATTACGTCGGTATGAGCGGTCTCCCTTGCCGTGTCCTTGCCGAGATCTGAGAATACACAGTAGTTATTTGTTTGAGGACGAAACGAAAAGCGTAAAGAGAGCGAGGAATCGACATGAAACGGATAATAGCGGTCGTATGTCTGCTGGCGGCGATGGTTGCGTTGTGCAGCGGGTGCGGCAAATTCACCTGTGCCGACTGTCAGCAGGAACTGCGCGGCAAGCGTTACGTGTTGGAGGTGGCGGGAGAGGAGTTCCCGCTGTGTAAAACGTGTTATCGGGAGTATTTGGAGAAAAAAGAGGAAATGAACGCCCCCGTAAGCGGCGGTATGGGCGATCTGTCCGCCGTGTTATGACGGAGAAGGCGGTAATAAGGGGGTGAGTAGCATGGAACGCGTGGAGATCACCTGTCAGCGTGCTTTTGTGTATTGGATCGCGGAGTTTGTTTTTTTGACGATTCTTATCGTTTCACAGGATGCCGTTGCCGCATTTTTTGGGATAGGAAGCGACGAAGCGCTGTTTGAAATTGTTTATTTGGTTTGCGGTGCCGTTCTGGGGCTGATTTTTGCTGATTTTATGGCAAAGCGGCAGTGGTTCCGGCAAAAAGCGGTCTATTACACGGAACGGGGGACCGTGTACGTTGAGAAAGGGCGTAAAACCTATGCGTTGCAAGACGTTAAAGCGCTGTACGGTACGACGGTTTCATCTTTTTGGAACACCAAAGCGGCTATGCTGAAGATCGAATCTCCCAAAAAGCGGTTGACGCTTATCGCTTCTCTGCCGCACGAAGATGCGAAGTTTGCGGATACGGAGTTGGCGGGGTTATTTAACCGCATTTTGGCGTGCAACCCTGCGTTGCAAAAGAGTGCGGAAGACGGGGACTTGTATGAACGCCGCGAAATACCCGAAAACGAGTTTTTAGCACGGAGCCATGCGCCGATCCGCTATATCGGTATATACGCACTCGATTGGCTGATCGACGACAATTTGCTGGATTGTGAAGGAATCGTCGTGGCGTTTGACGATGAAGCCGTCTTCGTGACCGGTCGCAAGGTGGGGGGAGACGATTACGACTTTGCGTATTTCCGCTTCGCGGAGACGTGCGGCGGTCGTAAAATCCTTTCCACGCCGGAAGAGCCGATCCGCTTCGTTCGCAAGGAGGAAGAAGCGGGGGAGACACGCGTGTTGCGCTTTCATATCGGTGAGCGTCCCATCTTGGTGGAAGCCGAGGGTGACCGTCTGCTTTCCGTGGGGATCTCGCATTGCGGGACGGAAGACGAATTTTTGTATTTCGATAACGATGTATTGTTAAACGACAGAGCATAAAGCAACGCCCCGCCGAATTTTCGGCGGGGCGTGTTTATAAATCCGTTTTATCGGACACAGAGTGTGTTAGCCTATGACTATGAGGTGATACGAATGAGCGGACTACAGTTTTATCATAAAGAGTTTGAAGCGGCGGTGCGACGGGCGACGGGTGTCAACGACCGCCCGCTGACGGCGGCGGACGTACGGCAGGCGGAGATACTGGACTGCTCGGAATTTGATTTTGACGAGCGGGATATTGCCACGCTCGGGGCGTTTAAGGATCTGCGGGTTCTATGCATTGACGTGCCGTTTGCCGATCTTTCGTTTTTAGGGACGCTCACACGTTTAGAGGAACTGGATATCGTGTGCCGCGAGGTGGATTGTGCCGCTTTTGCGGGACTTTCGCAGTTGCGGGAATTGTGTATTTCGGGCGGTACCGTTTCGAATATGGTAATTCGAAATTTTGAGGCCCTGCGGGAATTAAAGCATTTGTGCGGGGTAGCGTTGCACGAGTTCGGCACGGTCGATCTGCGGGCACTCGGCGGTATGCCGCAATTGACTTCCTTTTTTTGCGGATACGCCGACCGCGTGGAAAATGCGTGGGCGATCGGGAAGCTTACCCACCTGGAAGAACTGACGTTGATCGATCTTACACTTCCCGATCTCTCGTTTTTGGAAACGTTGCCCGCAAGCACTTCGGTGGAGCTGTGCGGCATTCGTGTGGACACAGCGGACGAGCGTGCGTGGCGACGGTTTTCACGGTGCGATATCGAGGAGATCACCGTGGGCGGTAAACGTGTGGTTTGAGTCCTGTAGAACAGTCGCCGCTGTCACAATGCACAAAGCGCGCAGGGGTTTTTGAGGTGAAATGACGGGGCGATTTCCCTTGACGGGAGTGGCGGTGGGTGGTAAAATACTAACGTAGTTATACCCATTTTTTATCAGGAGGGAAAACTTATGACAATTAAACGCATTTTGGCTTGCTTATTGTGCGCGGCGTTGCTGCTTTGCGGCGTGCCGTGCACCTTCGCGTTGGCCGACACGGCGCAAAGCAGTGCGCAGCTGTCGATGGACAACTACGTGCTGAAGACCGTGTACGAAAGCGCGACTGCCGGCATTACCGGTTCAGCAGGCGCCTACAACTACGGGAGCCTGTGGAGACAGGATCTTGGCGTAGATGCCACGGGCATTGCAGTGGAAGATCTTGCGGTGCAGTTCAGCATCTATTATGCGGACAGCGAAGATCCCACCTCTAACGCCTTCTGGGAAGAGGCGGCGGTGCGTATGTTTGCGTCGACCGAGTTTAATGCCGGTGACCGCTTCACCTGGACGAAGGAGCAGATCGTCCGCACCGACGGGCAGCCGTTGCGCCCCGGCGTGTGGAACGACGTGGTGTTGCCGTTCTCGATCGCAACGCCGACCGGCACCTTCGACCCGAACACCGAAAAGATCACCTTCGTGTGGCCGGAGTTTTGGGACATTGCGAAGAACACTTGGACGGTGAAACTCGACAAGTTCTGCTTCGTGGATATGTCGCGTGCGGCATTCAAACCGCAGCGCGTGGCGGCACTGCCGTACGATCAGACCTTCACCATCGCGGGTGACGGCACGAATAAGGCGTCCGGTTTCTCGAAGGGGCAGGCGAACTCCCCCGTGATCGATCTTACCGATTACAACACGGCGGATCTCGCACTGCAGCTGGATATCGAAGTACATAACACCACCACCCCCGGCAGCATGCAGTATTTCGGCGGCTGGGGCGATGCGAGGGTGGAACTCACCTCCTCCGGCAAATGGGATGCCAACGAGATCAATTGGAGCTTTGCAAACGTGAACTTCCGCGAGGGTAAGCACACCTATACCTTCAAATTCTCGGAAGCAGGCACGCAGGGCGACGCTATCGACTATTCCGCCATCAACTATATGCGTGCGTTTATGGTGAATTGGCCTGCGGCGATGACCGATACCTACACGGTGTCGATCTCCAATGCGCGCATCGTGGATACGACCACCGAAGCGCGTGATCTGATGGACAACTACGTGGTGGGCGAAGTGCCGCTCGCAAATACCATGAGCCCCTCGGCCTCCGGTTCGCTCTACAACTACGGCGCGTGGGTGCGCGATTTCAATATCGACGCCTCGGGCGTGAAGCCGACCGATATGGCGATCTCGGCTCGCCTGTTCTTTATGGATACCGAAGATCCCGACAGCATGGCGTTTGTGGATGAATCCAGCGGTTTGCTCTACATTTCGGATACCTTCGTGGGCGAAAACGGCGGTACCCGTTTGGCATGGCAGACCAAGAACCTGAAGGCGGCAGACGGCAGTGACCTCGTGCCGGGTGAATGGAACGACATTCTGTTGCCGATGACCACCTGCTACAGCGGCGGTACGTTGGATATTGCCAACAACCCCCTGACCTTCTTCTGGTGGCAGCACTACAGCATTTCCAGCAGCACCTTCGTCGTGCGCATGACCGACGTGCAGGTGGTGGATATGAGCCGTGCGTACGTCGCTCCCGAAGAGCCGACCTACGACACCACCTATCTTGTGGGTGAGATCCCCTTCACGATGGATAAGACGCTTGCCGTGGGCGGCACCTTTGCCACCGGTCTGGCGTTTGACGCGATCGATGCTTCGGCGCACAACCCCGCGAAACTCGCGCTGGAGATCGACATCACCGCGACGGGTGACGTGGCGGGCATGAAGGGTGCGAACGGTCAGATCGAACTGACCTCCTCCGGCACCTGCGACGTTGAGGAATTGAGTTACAGCATCGGCGCTCTCGATTGGGAGATCAACGAGCGCACCTACACCGTACCGCTCTCCTCGATGTCGGCGACCGGCGGCACGATCGATTATTCGGCGCTCGACTACATGCGTATGTATGTCAGCGGCTGGAATGCGGCGCTGACGGGCGCGGTCACCTTGCAGGTGACGGCGGTGCGTTTGGTGGACCTCACCTCCACCGAGCCGACCACCGTGCTGCCGAGCGTGTTCTCGGACGGCATGATGTTCCAGCAGAACAAACCGATGAACGTCTTTGGTTACGGCGTGGCGGGCGACGAAATGACCGCCGAGCTGTACATGGGCGAAGAACTGGTGGAGACCGTCACCGGCAAAGTGGATGCCGACGGTCGCTTTGACCTCGCGTTTGCGGCGCGTGCCGGTAGTTACGACACCTATTCCATCCGTGTCTACGGCGGCGATCTGGACGAAACCGTCAACGATATTCTGATCGGTGAACTCTGGATCGCGGGCGGCCAGTCCAATATGGAACTGCAGATCGCGGTGGATGCCGACAAGGATGAGATCCTGAAGTGGAACAACGAAAACGTGCGCGTGTTCTGGATGCCCACCCGTCCCTCGGGCGAAGTACTTCTGGATCCCGCAAAGGATATCAAGGGTGCGTACTGGATCGACGGCACCGACACGGATGTGCTCGGTTCCACCTACGTTTCCACCTTGGCATTCGTGTTTGCCAACAAACTGCAAGAGCAGCTGAACGTGCCGGTCGGCTTCTTCAATACCGCGCTCGGCGCGACCGTGATCGAAGCGTGGATCCCCCGCGAGGCGATCGCGGCAGACAGCACGCTGAAATCGGAACTCTTCAAGCGCGGCATGTATTACGATGAAGAATTCTGGTCTAATACCAACGGCACGATGTCCACGTGGTACAACCAGAAGGTCGGTCCGCTGGCGGGCTTGAACGTGGCGGGTGCCATCTGGTATCAGGGCGAAAGCAACTCGAACCGTTCGGAACTGTACGACGAGGAACTGGCACTGCTGAAAAAGAGCTGGAGCGAAGCCTTCGGCTATGCCGACGGCGATATGCCCTTCATCTTCACGCAGGTGGCCCCCTACCGTTACGACAACGGTGCTTCCAACCTGCAACACCTCGGCTATCTTGCCGAAAATATGGAAAAGGGTTGGGCGCTGTGTGACAGCGATACCACCTCGATGATCACCATCTACGATCTGCCGCTCGACCACATGAAGGAAGACGGCGTGTCCACCACCAACCCGATCCACCCACGCACCAAACTGCCGGTCGGCGAGCGTTTTGCCGCGGCGGCGATGAACATGGTGTACGGCGGTACGGAAGAATACACCGCGCCCGTCTACAAGTCGATGGAGATCAAAGACGGTGCGGTCTACGTGACCTTTGATCGCGTGGGCAGCGGTCTTGCCACCATTGACGGCACGGCGAGCGTGCACGGCTTCACCGTGGCGGGTGCGGACGGCATCTACGTGAACGCCGAAGCGGTGCTGGTGGATGCCGACACCGTGAAGGTGTGGAACAACCGCGTGGCGGATCCCGTGAACGTCACCTATGCGTTCGATAACTTCAACCAGGGCGCGAACCTCAAGGGCTCGGCGGGTATCCCCGTGGCTCCCTTCCGTTCGCTGAAACTGAACGATACCACCTTGAGTCCCGACGCCTCGCAGTCCTACTTTACGGCGCAGGATTGGATGCTGG
>CAZESL010000100.1:0-8441 GCA_964515215.1 uncultured Eubacteriales bacterium | reverse complement strand
CCACACCAAGCCGAACACGGTCCACGCCCATCCCGCCGAAACGGGGCGGATGCCCGAAAGCAGTATCGGCGTATACGTGCCCGCGATGAGAAAATAGATGGTGCAGTGATCCAACACCTGCAACACCTTTTTTGCCATCGGCGGACGGAGCCCGTGATACACACTGGACATGGTATACAGCGCAATAAGCGACGCACCGTAGACGGCACTGCCGACCACCGCCCACGCATCCGAAAACAGCGCCGCTTTTACCACGCACAGAACCAACGCCGCAACGCCGATGCCACCACCCACAATGTGAGACACCATGTTGAATATCTCTTCCCCGCGGGTGTAATCGGGAAGCAGACGATCCTTGAGTTTCGTTCTCGTCAAGGCGTCAGCGCTCCTTTCCGATAAAGAACAGTGCCATCGTGCCGGGACCGGAATGGGCACCGATAACGGGACCGACGTTCACCGTGAGTTCTACCGAAATACCGTAGTTTTCCTTCAGCATATTTGCCAGCAGGGCAGCATCTTCTTCGCAATCGCCGTGCGATATAAACACGGGGCCTTCACGGTCCACCGCCAGTTCGCCGTACTTATCTGCCAGTGCTTTGAGTGCCGCCTTACGGCCGCGCACTTTAAAACGGCTGATGAGATGTCCTTCGTCATCCATGTGCAACACGGGTTTGATGCCAAGCACGCCGCCGAGCAATGCCACGGCGGGACTGATACGACCGCCGCGTTTCAGATACACAAGATCGTCCACCGTAAACCAGTGGCACTGATGCACGCGCTGATCCTCCACAAAGCGGGCCACCTCATCGAGCGATGCGCCCTTCTCCTTTTCACGCACGGCCAAGTAGAGCAACATGCCGAAGCCCGCCGAAGCCGCCAGTGTGTCCACCGCGCACACGCGATGCCCTGCGTACGCTTCCTCCAATTCCGCCGCCGCCATACGCGCACAGTTGTAAGTGGTGCTGAGTCCCGAGGAAAAACCGATGTACAACACGTCGTATCCGTTTTTTAACTCCTCTTCAAACAGCGTGCGGAAGGTCTCGCTGTTGACAGCCGAGGTCTTTGCCACACCGCCGTCGCGCATACGCTGATAAAACTCAGCGGGGGTCAATTCGAAATTGGTATACACCTTTTCCTCCCCGTCAAACTGAAAGGACAGGTCGCACCGTTTGACACCCCACTCCTCCAGCAGAGCAGGCGAAATATCACACGCCGAATCGGTATAGATAATGTAGGGATTCATGATTGGTCTTCCTCCGTCATCATTTCAAAATTTTGCTCATAGTATACACGATTTCAACCGCCGTAGACAACCTACCGCTGTCTCATCGCGCTATACTGTCGTAAAGCAAACGGTAGACAGGCAGAAAATCAACTCTACTTACGGTAGAGTTGATGGTAGAAATTCAATATTTTACATTATTTTCATTGATTTTCGCAGGAGAGTGTGGTAATATGGGTATAGATTATTGGAAAGGATGGAGGACTGTGCAAGATATCAAAGCCATCGTCGCCAAAAACATTGCCGCACTGCGCGGGGCACGAGAGATGACACAACTGGAACTTGCCGAAAAACTCAATTATTCCGACAAAGCCGTTTCCAAATGGGAACGCGGGGAGTCGTTACCCGATATTACGGTGCTGATCGCCATTGCCGATCTGTTCGAGATATCCCTCGACCAACTGCTCCGTCCCGAGACCGACAGCAACTTCATCCGCGCCAAACGTGCCAGCCGCCGCCGACACAAAAATCACGGGTTTATCACGGGGATGTGCGTTGTTCTCGTGTGGTTGCTTGCCATCTTGCTGTTCATTATTTTAGATATCCTCGCGAAAACGCAGTGGGGCCCGTTGCTCCCCTTCTTGTACGCGATCCCCGCAACACTCGTGGTGTGGCTGATCTTCAACTCACTGTGGTTCAATCCACGTCGCAACTTCCTGATCGTGTCGCTTTTGATGTGGTCGGTGCTCGGATCGCTGTTTCTCACGTTACTGTTTTCGGGATTTACCGTGTGGAGCATATTTGCACTCGGTATCCCCGGTCAGATCATCGTGTTACTGTGGTCGAAATTGCGTTACAAGACCGAAGATTCAAAATAGAAAGGGTGTGTTATTATGCGGTTGTTTGAACAACTGGACGTCGAATACTCCGCAAGCGGCGAGGGTGTATATGCTCCTTACTATTTCCGCTTTTTGGGATTTAAGCGGGATCTTGCCGCCGCCCCCACTCCCCTGCGCGCCAACGGCATCTACGCTTTGTTCACCGAGACCCGCCCGCAGATCCTGCCTGCCGAATGGTTTGCGGGGAACCGTCGCGCGCTGTACACCACAGCCGACGAGATGACCCTTGCCTATGCCAAAGCCACGGTACAGCAATTCGGTGAGCGCGACTTCTTTATGAATAAAGACCATTATGCACCGAATTACGATCACATTCTCACGGTCGGTCTGCCCGCCTTGATCGCCGAAACGGACGCCTCTCTTGCCACGTGGCAGAATGATGCGCAAAAGTGCGAAACATTGCAGGGCATGAAACGTTCCTTGGAAGGTTTTTACCGCATGATAGAAAATTACGGTAACGCCGCAAAAGCGTGTTTGAACGAGGAAGGTTTTGACCGCGAGCGAATCGATTTCATTATTAAGAACTGCGAGGCATTGCTTTGCGGTGCCCCGCAGACCTTTGGCGAAGCGTTACAACTCGTGTGGTTTTGCCACACCGCATTTTTGATGGAAGACCGCTGTGCCATGGCGCTCGGCCGTCTGGATCAATATTTATATCCCTTTTATAAAGCGGATATCGAAAGCGGGCGTATTACCGACGAGCGTGTTGCGGAACTGTTGGAAAACGTGTTTATCCGCCTCAAAAACGACGTGGTAAACATCTGCATCGGCGGCACGAACCTTGAAGGTTCGTGCGCGGTGAATCCGCTCACCTATTGCATCGTGCGGGCGGTCGGCAACTGCAACGTGCCGGGGCCGAACCTCTCCCTGCGTGTTACCGAAAACACCCCCGACGATTTTATGGACTTGTGCTTACAGGTGATCGGCACGGGACTCGGGTACCCCGCACTCATGAACGATGCCGTGATGCTCCCCGCCTTGAAGGCATACGGTTACCGCGACGAGGATATTCACAACTTCTCGATGGTCGGTTGCATGGAAAACTTTATTACGGGTATGCAACCGCCGTGGACCGACGGGCGGTTTGACACCCCGCGCTATCTCGACTATCTCTTCAACAACGGCCGCAGTGAGACCAACCGTTCCATCGGCATCGACACGGGCGACGTGGAAAGTATTCATTCAATGGCGGAATTCATGTCCCGTTTTGAAGCACAGTTGGCGCACGGTGCGGCCGAATATTACGCGTGGTTCAAAAATCACAACAACGCCATTTGTCAGGAAAACTTCCCCGAGCCGTTCCTCTCTTGCTTCTGCTACGATTGTATCGGGCGCGGGCTGGACATCAACAACGGCGGCAGTATCTATCCGTCGGTACATGGTGTTGCCATTATGGGAATCGGCACTACCGCCGATTCCCTCGCCGCGATCGAAAAAGTGGTATTTATCGACAAAGCCGCTACATTGACCGAACTGAAGACGGCACTGAACAACAATTTTGAGGGATACGAGGAATTACGGCAAACGTTGCTGGCCGCCCCCAAATACGGCAACAACGACGATTTCGTGGATAAATATGCCGTGTGGTTCGTAAAATATCTTGCCTCCTGCTTTAAGCAATACAAAACGCGGGACGGCGGCGGCATTTACATCGACGTTTCCGCCAACGTGAGCAACATTTCGGCAGGCAGCATCATCAATGCCACCCCCGACGGGCGAAAGCGCGGAGAACCGTTATCGGATGCCGCTTCCCCCTCCTACGGGCGCGACGTGCGCGGAGCTACCTCTACCCTGCTCAGCGTGTCGAAACCCGATTATACCGACGTGGCGTGCGGCAGCGTGCTGAATCAAAAGTATTCTCCTGCCATGTTCACACCCGAAAACCGTCAAAAGCTGTTGGCACTTATCCGCACCTATTTTAAGCGGGGCGGACAGGAGATACAGATCAACTCCACCTCGCGCGAAGTGCTGATCGATGCTATGGAACACCCCGAAAAATACGGCAACTTGGTGGTGCGTGTTTCGGGCTTCTCGGCATTTTACGTCACGCTCGACCGTGCGGTGCAACTGGATATCTTAAACCGCACGCAACAAGGGTGATCGCTATGACACTCAACATATCCAATATACAGCATTTCTCGGTCGGTGACGGCGCGGGCATTCGTACCACGGTGTTCTTCAAGGGGTGCGACCTCGTTTGCCCGTGGTGCCACAACCCCGAAAATCTGTCGTCCGACGTCACCACGCTGCATTACCGCAACGGTAAATGCGAAGTACGCGGGAAGCACGTCACCGCAGAAGATATTTTGCCCGAATTGCTGGAAGACAAGGAGTTCTTCGACGCAAGCGGCGGCGGTGTCACCCTGTCGGGCGGCGAAGTGATGTTGCAGGCAGACGGTGCCGCTGAACTGGCACGGCTGCTGAAGACGAACGGTGTGTCGGTGCTGATCGATACGGCAGGCTGTGTGCCGTATACCGCCTTTGAGAAGTTAAATTCCGTTGTGGACGGTTATCTGTTTGACCTGAAGACCGCCGATGCGGCGAAATACCGCGAGATCGGCGGCGCTCTTGACCTTGTGGTGAACAACGTGACCTCCCTGCAACGGGACGGCATTCCGTTTACGGTACGTATCCCGCTGATCCCCGATTTCAACACCGACGAGAGATCCGTTGCGGCGATCGGTCAACTGTTGCAAATGTTGGGTATCACGTATGCCGAATTGCTGCCGTTTCACCGTTTGGGCAGTGCCAAATACGAAGCAATGGGGCTGGACTACCCGTATAAGGACTACTCACCGCCGACAGCGGACGAATGTGCGCGTGTGGCGGCAGTATACGAACGATACATTCAAACCAAACTCGAAAGGTAGGAAACTGTTATGAACGCCAAAGCTGCTGTTTTTATGGGCGCCGACCTCCCGTTTGAGGTGCGCGAATTCCCCGTGACACCCCCTCCCGCCGGTTACGCGCAAATGAAATTGATCGCCAGCGGTGTGTGCGGTACCGACCTGCACATCCACAACGGCAAGTTGGAGGAAAATGCTCCCGCTATCATCGGACACGAATTCGTGGGACGCATCACAGCCGTCGATGTCGCCGAAGCCGCGGCATTCGGTCTTGCCGTCGGCGATGCGGTGATCGCCGACATTGCGGTGCCTTGCGGCGAATGTCCCCTTTGTCACAGCGGCGACGACGCCAACTGTGTGAACATGGGACTCACCAACGGCGAAGATATTGAAACGGCACCGCATCTGTACGGCGGATATACCGAAGTGAACTACACCCCGCTCACCAATCTTATTAAAGTTCCCGCAAGTGTCGACCCGATGGTAGCGGCGACCTTTGCTTGCCCCGGCCCGACGGCGATCCATGCCATCCGCTTGGCGGAACGCGCCAACATCGACCTTGCCCAAATGAAGGTCGCCGTGGTGCAAGGGCTCGGCCCCGTGGGTATGTTCGCCGTAACGTACCTGAAACGGTTGGGCATTGAAAAGGTATATGCCATCACGACGGGCGCGAACCCCAGGCGCAACGAAGCGGCACTGTCACTGGGTGCCGACCGTGTGTTCAGCCTGAAAGCGGAGGGAGAAGCGGCCGTAACAGCCGCTTTGCAGGCGGAAAATGACGGGCTTGGTGTGGATCTGTGCTTCGAGGCCTCGGGCGCCCCTGCCGCCGTGGCACAAGGACTGGATATTCTGCGTAATCGCGGTGTCTATCTCATTCCCGGTCAATACAGCGAATCGGGCACAGTCGCGATCCAGCCCCAGATCATTACCTTCAAGGCGTTGCAGATCCTTGGTTCCTCACAATACTCCTTCCCCGACGTACACGATTACGTGACATTTTTGGAAGAAAACCCCGATCTGCAACCGAAGATCGCCGCTCTTGCCGCCCCCTATCCGGTCACACAAGTCAACGAAGCGTTTGCGGATGCTAAGGCGGGCAAAAATATCAAAACGCTTTTGGTGAAATAAGCGATAACACATATAAGAAAGGCGGTGTCGCTTTGAACCCTAAGTTACGGGAAAAAACACTGGAGTCCCTCTCGGCGGTCCTTCCCATCACGGGTATCGTACTGCTGATCAGCATTTTCCTCGTGCCTATCTCGCTGGGTACCATGGTCATGTTTTTAGCAGGAGCCGTGCTGTTGATCTTCGGCATGGGATTTTTCCAACTGGGTGCTGAAATGGCTATGACCCCAATCGGTGAGGGTATCGGCGTACAGATCTCTAAGACCAAAAACATAGTGGCCGTGCTGTTGACCGGCTTTGTCATGGGTGTGATCATCACCGTGTCGGAGCCGGACTTGCAGGTGCTGGCGCATCAGGTCCCCTCGGTGCCCGATATGGCGTTGATACTGACCGTAGCCGTCGGTGTCGGCCTGTTTTTAGCGGTGGCGATCTTGCGTATTCGTTACAGTATCGACCTCTCACGCTTGCTGATCGTACTGTACGTGTTGCTGATTGCCATATCGTTTCTCGTCCCGCGCGACTTTTTGGCGGTCGCATTCGATTCGGGCGGTGTGACTACCGGCCCGATGACGGTGCCGTTCATCATGGCACTCGGTATCGGTCTGGCATCGGTGCGCAGCGGGAAAGACTCTGCGAGCGACAGTTTCGGTCTGGTTGCACTTTCCAGTGTCGGTCCAATTTTGGCGGTACTGATTCTGGGCTGTTTCTTCAAACCTACCGAAGCCAATTACTCGCTCGGCGAGGTGGCGGAGGTCTTCACCACCCGCGACGTGGTGCGGGTATTTGCCCTTGAACTGCCCGCGTACGGCGGCGAAGTGCTGATATCGTTGCTCCCCATTGCCGTGGTGTTCGTACTGTTCCAACTGCTCACCCACCGCTACCAAAAACGGCAGGTCAAACGTATTACGGTAGGTATGATCTATACCTTTATCGGCTTGGTCCTGTTTTTGTGCGGCGTGAACGTGGGTTTCGCGCCCGTGGGTGCACTGCTTGGTAAAGCATTGGCTTCTCTCCCCTACAACTGGATACTAGTGCCGATCGGAATGCTGATCGGTTACTACATCGTGAAGGCGGAACCCGCCATTCAGGTGCTCAACCACCAAGTGGAAAACGTGACCGACGGTGCCATTTCGGTCAAAGTGATGAACCGCAGTATGTCGATCGGTGTGGCTATCAGTATCGGTCTTGCCATGTTGCGTATCCTGCTTGGTATTCCGATCTATTGGATCCTGGTGCCGGGATACGTCATTGCACTCGTGATGTCGCTGTTTGTACCGAAGATCTTCGTAGGTATCGCTTTTGACTCGGGCGGTGTGGCAAGCGGACCGATGACCTCGACCTTCTTGCTCCCCATAAGTATCGGCGCCTGCCAGGCACTCGGCGGCAATTTGATGACCGATGCGTTCGGTGTGGTGGCGTTGGTGGCGCTCACGCCGCTGATCGCGATCCAGATCATGGGTCTGGTATACCGTGTTAAGACGGCGAAGTTGCAGAAGGCCGCCGTACTCCATCCCGGACTTACGGTGGACAGCGACGATATTATCGATCTTGAAGAGGAGGCGGCTGTATGAGTGAACGGCAGACCTATCGGATGTTGATGCTGATCGCCACTCCGAAACTGGCGGACAGAGCCGCAGAGATGTTCTTGCAAAGCAACCTGCCGCTGCAGTTCCGTTTGAACGCCGAAGGCACCGCCTCCAGCGAGATCATGGACACGCTCGGTTTCGGCAGTGTGGACAAATGCATATTGATGAGTTACGTGCCGCAGGGGCTTGGGCAACAAATGCTTCGCACACTGCACACCAAACTCCGTTTGGATGCGGTCAACAGCGGTATCGCTTTTACCGTTCCGCTGACCGGTGTCAGCAATCTGATGTTGCGTATGATGAACAGCGCAGCAGAAAACTACGAAAACTCCGATAGCAGAAAGGGTGAGATCGCTATGATGGATACCACGTATACACTGATCGTCGCAACGGTAGACCGCGGCTTTGCCGGTAACGTAATGGATGCGGCGCGGGCGGCGGGTGCCGGCGGCGGCACGGTCGTGCACAGCCGCGGCATCGAAAACGGAGAGGCCACCGGCTTTTGGGGCCTCAGCGTTCAGGAAGAAAAGGAGATCGTCCTCATTCTGGCGGAACACGAAAACAAGATGGCGATCATGAAAGCCATCAGCGAGAAATGCGGCATGCACAGCGATGCCAAAGGTCTCGTGATCTCACTGCCCATCGACACGGTCATGGGCATCTAAAAGACAAACCCCACCCGCCGTAAGTGAGTTGCGATTAGGGATTAGGAGAGAGAGCCTTGGCTCCCCTTGTCAGGCAAATTCCCCCGTGTGCGGGGGAA
>CAZESL010000099.1:0-8635 GCA_964515215.1 uncultured Eubacteriales bacterium | reverse complement strand
GGCAGTCGCGTTGGCTTCCGCCTTCGCAAACAGCTCTTCCGCACGATCCGGGAACGAACGGGTCAGCGAGTTGTAACGGACTTCGCCCATGATGAAGTCACGGTACGCCATGGTCGGCTCTTTGCTGTCGAGCATGAACGCATTTTCGTCCTTACGCGGATCGAAGCGATACATATGCCAGTAACCGGCCTCGACCGCTTTCTTCTCCTCGGTCTGCGAAATGCTCATGCCGCCCTTGATGCCGTGGTTGATACAGGGAGCGTAGGCGATGATGAGCGACGGACCCGGATACGCTTCCGCTTCGCGGAGGGCCTTCAGGGTCTGGTTCATGTCAGCGCCCATCGAGATCTGCGCAACATAGACGTAGCCATAGCTCATCGCGATCGCGCCGAGATCCTTCTTCTTCACCGCTTTACCGGCAGCCGCAAACTGTGCGACCGAGCCGGTAGGGGTGGCTTTGGAAGCCTGACCGCCGGTGTTGGAGTACACTTCGGTATCGAACACCATGATGTTCACGTCTTCGCCCGAAGCGAGCACGTGATCCAAGCCGCCGAAACCGATATCGTATGCCCAACCGTCACCGCCGAAGATCCAGACGGATTTCTTGGAGAGGTATTCCTTCTTCGCCAGGATGGCACTGCAGGTATCGCAGCCGTCCACCTTTTCGAGCTCTGCCACCAACGCCTTGGTCGCTTTCGCGTTGGCTTCGCCATCGTTCAGCGTTTCGAGGTAGGTGTTCGCCGCCGCCTTCAGTTCCGCAGACGCGCAATCGGCAGCCGCCACTTCGCGAACCTGGTCGATCAGCTGTTCGCGGATCGCCTTCTGGCCGAGGTACATACCGTAGCCGTGCTCCGCGTTGTCCTCAAACAAGGAGTTCGCCCAAGCGGGGCCGTGGCCATCCGCATTCACGGTGTACGGCGAGGTCGCCGCAGGGCCGCCCCAAATGGAGGAACAACCCGTCGCATTGGAGATATACATACGGTCGCCGAACAACTGAGTGATCAAACGAGCGTAGGAGGTTTCCGCACAACCCGCGCAGGAACCGGAGAACTCGAGCAAGGGCTTCTTGTACTGGCTGGCGATAACCGAGTTGCCGAGGGTCTCTTCCTTCTCGGTCACGTTCGCAACCATGTAATCAAACACCGGCTGCTGATCCTCCATCGCCTCACGCGCGACCATCTTCAAGGAGTTGGTCGGGCAGACGCCCACGCAGACGCCGCAACCCATACAATCCATCGGGGAGATGGCAAGGGAGTAGGCGTAGTCGGTCTTCACGACCGGCTTCGGAGCGTACAGCGTGTTCGCGGGAGCCGCCGCCTTTTCTTCTTCGTTCAGCGCGAACGGACGGATGGTGGCGTGCGGACATACGAACGAGCAACGGTTGCACTTCGCACACGTGGTGGGATCCCATTCGGGCACCATCACAGCCACGCCGCGCTTCTCATACGCCGAAGCACCGAGTTCAAACGTACCGTCGGAGTGCTTGGTGAACGCCGACACCGGCAGGGAATAACCGTCCATGCGGCCCACGGGCTTCATGATGGTATCCACCATTTCCACCGTCGCGGCACGGCCGACTTCCTTCACGGGGGTGGTATCGTCGGTCGCGTTCGCCCATTCGGCGGGCACTTCCACCTTCACGAACGCGGACACGCCCGCGTCGATCGCGTTGTGGTTCGCCGCCACGACGTCCGCACCCTTCTTCGAGTAGGACTTGGTCGCCGCATCCTTCATATAGCCAACCGCTTCTTCGATCGGCAGAACGCCCGACAGAGCGAAGAACGCCGCCTGCAGAATGGTGTTGGTACGCTTGCCCATACCGAGCTTCGCCGCGAGGTCGATCGCGTTCACGGTATACAACTGCACGTTGTTCGCCGCAATGTAACGCTTCGCTTCAGCGGACATGTGATGATCCAACTCTTCGGGAGTCCACTGGCAGTTGATGAGGTACACACCGCCGGGTTTCACGTCATTGACCATCTTGAAGCCCTTGGTCACGTAGGACGGGTTGTGGCACGCCACGAAGTCCGCCTTGTTGATATAGTAGGGGCTCTTGATCGGCTTATCACCGAAACGCAGGTGCGAGATGGTGATACCGCCGGTCTTCTTGGAGTCGTACTGGAAGTACGCCTGCACGTATTTGTCGGTGTGGTCACCGATGATCTTGATGGAGTTCTTGTTCGCACCGACGGTACCGTCGCCGCCCAGACCCCAGAACTTGCACTCGATGGTGCCGGCCGCCGCCGTGTTGGGCGCGGGCTTCTCTTCGAGCGAGAGGTTGGTCACGTCATCGACGATGCCGATGGTGAACTGCATCTTCGGCTCGGCCTTCGCCGCTTCTTCATACACCGCGAAGATGCTGGCAGGAGTGGTATCCTTCGAACCCAAGCCGTAACGGCCGCCCATCACGCGGATGCCGCAACGGCCCTTCGAAGCCAGCGCGGTCACAACGTCCATATACAGCGGCTCACCGAGCGAGCCGGGCTCCTTGGTACGATCCAGCACGGCGAGCGTCTTCACGCTCGCGGGGATCGCCGCCAGCAGATGATCCGCCGAGAACGGACGGTACAAACGCACCTTCACGAGGCCGACCTTTTCGCCTGCCGCGGTGAGGTAATCGATGACTTCTTCGATCACGTCGCACACCGAGCCCATCGCCACGATCACGCGGTCAGCGTCGGGAGCGCCGTAGTAGTTGAACAGCTGATAATCGGTGCCGAGCTTCTCGTTCACCTTGCCCATGTATTTTTCAACAATGGCGGGCACGGCGTTGTAATACTCGTTGCACGCTTCACGGTGCTGGAAGAAGATATCGTCGTTTTCGTGCGAGCCGCGCATCACGGGATGCTCGGGGTTGAGCGCACGCTTGCGGAACGCTTCCACAGCGTCCATATTGCACATTTCTTTCAGATCTTCGAAATCCCAGACCTGGATCTTCTGGATCTCGTGAGAGGTACGGAAACCGTCAAAGAAGTTCAAAAACGGCACGCGGCTTTCGATGGCGGCGAGGTGCGCGACCGCGCCGAGGTCCATCACTTCCTGCGTGTTGGTCTCCGCCATCATGGCAAAACCGGTCTGACGGCAGGCGTACACGTCGGAATGATCGCCGAAAATGTTCAGCGCATGGGACGCCACGCAACGGGCCGACACGTGGAACACGCAAGGCAGCAATTCACCCGCGATCTTGTACATGTTAGGAATCATCAGAAGAAGACCCTGCGATGCGGTGTAGGTGGTGGTCATCGCACCCGCCGCGAGCGAGCCGTGCACCGTACCGGAAGCACCGGCTTCCGACTGCATCTCCGCCACCTTCACGGTGGTACCGAAGATGTTTTTGAGACCGCTTGCCGACCACTGGTCAACATAGTCTGCCATCGGGCTGGACGGGGTGATCGGGTAGATACCGGCCACTTCGGTGAACGCATAGGATACGTGCGCCGCAGCGGTGTTACCGTCCATGGACTTGAATTTTCTTGCCATTTTGGTATGTCCTCCTTTAAGGATAAAGTAATACAACTCTTGTGTGCACCCATACAAGGTACACCACTGTGTATAATAGCACAAACACCCGCAAATGTAAAGGGCGAAAACGCGTTTTTCAATGGAAATATTTAAAATTTGCGGGAATATGCGGTATTTCTGCCGCAACATGGGTTTTTTTGTGATAATTGCGCAATCCGGACAATTGTATTTGACTTTTTCAAAAAAATGCGGTATACTCCATTCTGTATATATATATTCGCACTGCGAAAGGATGGCGTTTACCCCTATGTTGGATGTCAAATTTGTACGGGAAAATCCCGAACCGGTCAAGGAAAACATTCGTAAAAAGTTCAAAGATGCAAAACTGCCGCTGGTGGACGAAGTGTGCGCATTGTATGACGAAAAACGCGCCGCCAACACCCGCGCGAACGAACTGCGTGCCAACCGCAACCGTGTGAGTAAAGAGATCGGCGGCTTGATGGCGAAAGGTCTGCGTGAAGAGGCGGAAAAGAAAAAGCGTCTCGTGAACGAGCAGGCGGAAGAGCTCAAAGCCCTTGAAGCAAAAGAGGCGGAGCTGGAGACGGCGCTCACCACCGCGCTGATGAAGATCCCGAACATCATCGACCCGTCGGTTCCGCTTGGTAAAGATGACGAGGAAAACGTGGAAGTGGAGTGCTTCGGCGAAAAGACGGTGCCGAATTTTGAGATCCCCTACCACACCGATATCATGGCGCACTTTAACGGCATTGATAAAGAAGCCGCCGGTCGCGTGGCAGGCGAAGGATTCTATTACCTGATGGGGGACATTGCCCGCCTGCACAGTGCGGTGCTGTCCTACGCCCGTGACTTCATGATCGACAAGGGCTTTACCTACTGCATCCCGCCGTTTATGATCCGCAGCAACGTGGTGTCGGGCGTGATGAGTTTTGAAGAGATGGACGCGATGATGTACAAGATCGAGGGCGAAGACCTCTACCTCATCGGTACGAGCGAACATTCGATGATCGGCAAGTTCATCGACACCATCACTCCCGAAGAGTCGCTGCCGCTCACGCTGACGAGCTATTCTCCCTGCTTCCGTAAGGAGAAGGGCGCCCACGGTATCGAAGAGCGCGGCATCTACCGTATCCATCAGTTCGAGAAGCAGGAGATGATCGTCATCTGCCGTCCCGAAGAGAGCATGGATTGGTTCCACAAGATGTGGAGTTACAGCGTGGAACTGTTCCGTTCGCTGGATATTCCCGTGCGTACGCTGGAGTGCTGTTCGGGTGACCTGGCGGATCTGAAGGTCAAGTCCTACGACGTGGAGGCATGGTCGCCGAAGCAGCAGAAGTACTTCGAAGTCTGTTCCTGCTCGAATCTGGGCGACGCGCAGGCGCGCCGCCTGGGCATCCGCGTGAAGGGTGCAGACGGTCAAAAGTACCTCGCTCACACGCTGAACAACACGGTGGTGGCACCGCCGCGTATGCTCATCGCTCTGCTCGAAAACAACCTCTCCTTCGACGGTGAGCGGTACACCCTCGCCATTCCGAAGGCACTGCAACCCTATATGGGCGGCAAAGAGCAGATCGTATCCAAGTAAGCAACGTCCTTCGCGGCGTTCTTAAATACATTTAAAAAAGGAGTTCCAATATCATGGACGACCCCGGGCCTACGGGCAATTTGCTCATTCACTTTTTGCTGCTGTTGGTGCTGATCTTGATCAACGCCTTCTTTGCGGCATCCGAAATGGCAATCATCACCTTAAACGACAACAAGATCCAAAAGATGGCGGAGGAAGGTCATAAAAAAGCCAAAAAAGTGCAAAAACTGACCGCCGATTCCTCTCATTTTCTCGCTACCATTCAGGTGGGTATCACCTTTGCGGGGTTCTTGACGTCCGCCTCTGCCGCCAGCACCTTGTCGGAACCGCTGGCACAGTGGTTTATCGGTCTCGTCAAAGGTGCCGCGGCGTATGCGGCAGCGGTGGAAACGGTCGCACTGATCGTCGTCACGTTGCTCGTGTCCTTCTTCTCGCTGGTGCTGGGCGAACTCGTACCCAAGCGTATCGCGATGCAGAAGGCGGAGCCGATCGCGTTCGCCACGGTGGGGATCCTGCGGGTCATCGCAGGGGCGACCCGCCCGCTCGTATGGTTGCTGTCTGCCACCACCAATCTCATCGTACGCCTGTTTGGTATGGACCCGCACGCAGATGAGGAACACGTCACCGAAGAAGAGATCCGCATGATGGTGGACGTGGGCGAAGAAAAAGGTGTTATTGAAGAAACGCAAAAAGAGATGATCAACAACATCTTTGAGTTCGACGACATTATTGCCGAGGAGATCATGACTCCCCGCGTAGACGTGGAAGCGATCGACGTGGAAACGTCCATTGAGGACGCGCTTACCATCGGTGTCGAAACGGGCTATTCCCGCTTGCCGATCTACGAAGAGGATATCGACCATACCATCGGCGTGTTGTACATGAAGGATCTTCTCCCTTACGTGGGCAAGTTGATCCCCGATATGCTCTCTCTGCGCGATTTCGTGCGTCCCACCTTCTTCACTCCCGGCACCAAGCGGGGCGGCGCCCTGTTTGCCGAAATGACCGAAAAGCACATTCAGCTCGCCTGCGTGGTGGATGAATACGGCGGCTTTGCAGGTATTGTGACGGTGGAAGATCTGCTCGAATCCATTGTGGGTAATATGCAGGACGAGTACGACAACGAAGTTGAAGAGATCACGCAACTTGATGAAAACGTCTTTGATGTGGACGGTTTCTGCTCGATCGAAGAGGTCACCGAACTGCTCGGTGTGGAGTTGCCCGAAGGGGATTACGAAACGCTGGCGGGCTTTATGCTCGACCAACTCGGCCGCATCCCCGAAGAAGATGAGCATCCCGTAGTGGAGTACGACCGTCTTACCCTGACGGTCATGTCGATGGACGACCGCGCGATCGATCGCGTGCACATCGAAGTGGCGCCTTTGCCGCCCGAAGAGGATGACGAGGACGATAAAAAGCGCAAAAAAGAGTTGAAAGACGAAGAATGACACGAAAGGGGCTGTCGCGTTAAGGTAACATTGCACAAAAGAGGATACTAAGCTTTGCCTCCCCTGTGTAAGGGGAGGTGGCTTTTGCCGTTAGCAAAAGCCGGAGGGGTTGTTGAGAGAGTGTTTTACTCTTCAAATCCCCTCAGTCGGCTTCGCCGACAGCTTTCCTCCCGGAGACGGGCCCCCTTTGTCCGCTTCGCAGACATTTCCCCCACAAGCGGGGGAATCGGCCTTGCATCTTCAAGGGGAGCCATAGTCCTCTTCTGTTTGTGCAAAATGCCTTTAACGCGACAGCCCCTTTTCCGCCCGCACGGTGCAGAACCGTTGCGATCCAAGGAGGAAGTATTATCAAACGACTGTTATCATTGGCTTTATGTGCGGCACTTCTGCTTTCGTGCGTCAGCGTCATCGCACCGTCGGCCGACACGGCAACAGACACCTTTGAGGCGTGGCTGAACGAACAAGAATTCCCCGAAAGTTACCGTCCCGCCCTCAGGGAATTACATAAAGAGTACCCAAACTGGGTGTTCCGCGCACAGCACACGGGGCTTACGTGGCAAGAGGTGCTGGATGCCCAAAGCGTGGTGGGTGTCAGTTTGGTGCACACGAGCAGCATCGCTTCGTGGAAGTCGTGCGAATACGGCGCATACACCCCTGCAACGGGGGTGTGGAAAGGGCTGGACAGCGATGCGTGGGTCGCGGCGGACCGCGGTATCATCGCCTATTGTTTAGACCCGCGAAATGCGCTTACCGCCACGGGGATCTTTCAGTTTGAAAACTTAGCCTATTCCGAGACCTGCACCATCGAAGGTGTGAAAGCGATCTTGAAAGACACCTTTATGGCGACGGGCGACTGGGCCGAGTGGTTTATGGACGCGGGACGGGAGACGGGTGTCAGCCCGTATCACTTAGCGTCCCGCGCACGGCAGGAGCAAGGGGTCGCGGGCAACCCGCTCGCGCACGGCACGGCAGATGTACCGTACAACGGCTATTACAACATCTTCAACATCAACGCCTACGCGACCGACACCCTCTCCCCCATTCAAAACGGTGCACGGTATGCCGCGACCACCAACGCCGCCTACTACCTGCCGTGGACGACACCGCTGTTGGCCATTCGCGGCGGCGCGGTCATTTTGGGTAACTCCTACATCAACCGTGAGCAGAACACCTTGTATCTGCAAAAGTTTGACGTGACCGACGGCGGTAACGGCTACTACCGCCACCAGTATATGACCAACATCTTCGCTCCTGCATCCGAGGCGATCACTCTTGCAAACGCCTATTCGGACGAAGTGAAGGCGGGGGCGATGGAATTCTGTATCCCCGTCTACGAGGATATGCCCGAAGAAGCGTGCGAAAAACCCACTTCCACGGGAAGCAACGACAACTGGCTCTCCGCACTGACGGTAAGCGACGGTGCGTTTTCCCCCGCGTTTGACACCTACCGCCTGACGTACGAGATGAGCGTGCCTGCCACGGTCTCGTCCATCCGCGTGAACGCGACCGCCTTCCGTGCGACCGCCACGGTGGGCGGCACAGGCACGGTGGTACTGAAAAGCGGAATGAACGCGATCGAAGTCAAGATCACCGCCGCTTCGGGGGCGGTGCGGACGTACACCTTATCGGTCTACCGCACACCGTCCGAGGCGGAGCTTCCCACACTCGAAAGTGATATCTACCGTATTGGGGACACCATCCAAGGCATCGCCCCCGCTACCACCGTCGAAGAGTTTTTGAAACACTTCACCCTATCCGACCCAGAAGCCTCCCTCACCGTGGTGGGCGGCAACGGTATGCCCGTGACCGACACGGTCGGTTCGGGGCACACGTTACAAATCGTAAAAGGTGACACCGTACTCACGACCTATCCCCTGCTGGTTCGCGGCGACGTAAACGGCGACGGGTACGTGGATTCCACCGACGCGCGTCTGACGTTGCAGTATGCGGTGCAAAAGATTTCCGCACTCCCCGAAGACCTTGCCGCCGACGCGGACGGCAACGGCAAGATCGACAGCACCGACGCGCGTCTTATACTACAATATGCCGTTCGGAAAATCACCGACTTCCCTGCTTCCGCTTAATGCGGGCGCAACGTCTGCCGAAGGCAAACTTGCAGAAC
>CAZESL010000098.1:0-8669 GCA_964515215.1 uncultured Eubacteriales bacterium | reverse complement strand
GGTGCGGAAGGTGGTCTCAAGAACACCCGCACGGGCACCGCCGATGCCGAGTGCATACGCGAGCCCCAGATCCCACGCATCGCCCGTGGCGTCCTGCTCAACGGCGATCAGGCAGGGAACGCCTTTCCCCGCTTGATATTCACTGCGAACGGTGTGGCCGGGACCTTTGGGCGCGATCATAATGACGTTTACGTTTTTCGGCGGTTTGATGCAACCGAAATGAATGTTGAAGCCGTGTGCGAAAGCCAATGTCTTGCCTTCGGTGAGGTTGGGTTCAATGCTTTCTTTGTAGAGTGCCGCCTGCTTTTCATCGTTGATAAGGATCATGATGATATCGGCAACCTTTGCCGCTTCGGCGGAGGTCATGACCCGAAGCCCCTGTGCCTCGGCCTTTGCCCAACTCTTGGAACCTTCGTAAAGGCCGACGACTACGTTGACACCGCTTTCCTTTAAGTTCAGGGCGTGCGCGTGTCCCTGTGAGCCGTAACCGATGATCGCAACGGTCTTACCGCTCAGTTTCTGCAGATCGCAATCCTGCTGATAAAAAATTCTTGCCATAGTAATTACCTCTTTCTTCTTTATAGATTTATAATTTGTCGAATGGTCGTACTGCCCTTTTCAAGGGACACACTGCCTGTTCGGCAGATTTCCAGTATTGTATAATCGCGCATCAGATTGATGAAATCATCAATTCTTCTGGTCGTGTCGGTCAGACGAAACATGACGTAATCCTTGGAATAATCCACGATGACTGCACCGAATGCATCGGCGGCGCCGCGTATTTCTTCTCTGGATGATGCCTCATTTTTCATTTTGATCAACAGCAGTTCACAACTTACCGAGTTATCCTCCGTAAACTCTTTGATGGAACAAACGTCCGGCAACTTATAAAGCTGATTGATAAGCTGTTGTTGAGCACCTTCTTCGCCATCAAATACAACGGTTATGCGCGACAGCTCTTTTGTTTCGGTTTCGCTTACGGTGAGAGCGCTGATGTTAAATTGACGGCGACGGAACATGCTCGTAACTCTATTCAGTACGCCGAACTGGTTGTTGACCAATACGGCTACAGTATACCTGCTCATGGTTCCGCCTCCAATTTCGTAATGATATCATCCATACATCCTCCCGGGGGGAGCATAGGGAGAACAAATTCGTCTTTATCAATTTTACAATCGATGATATACGGGCCGTCCGTATGAAAAGCACGGGATAATGCGGCATCCAATTCTTCGGGCGTCGATACCGCTTCACCGTCCGCACCGAACGCTTTGGCAAAAGCGGCAAAATCGGTCTTACGCTCTAAAACGGAATGGGAATAATGCTTGTCATAGAACAGCGTTTGCCACTGACGCACCATACCGAGCACGCCGTTATTCATAATGATGACCGCAACGGGAACGTTGTATCGGACGGCGGTGGCCAGTTCGTTCAGATTCATACCGAAACTGCCGTCACCGGTGATCAGAACACTGCGCTCACGCGTACCGTATGCCGCACCGATCGCCGCACCGAAGCCGTAACCCATCGTGCCAAGTCCGCCACTGGAAAGGAAACGGCGCGGCGTTTTAAAGTTCAGGTTTTGTGCCGCCCACATTTGGTGCTGACCGACGTCGGTACAAACGGCGGTGTTTTCGCCGAGGTGTTTGTTAAGCGTCAGGATCGCTCTGCGCGGTGTCAACCCCTCACGGTTATCAAGGTACGTTTCTTCTTCATTTCTGAAGGCGTTAACCTTTGCCATCCACTCGTCTTTTTTACATTCAACAAGTAGCGGCAGAAGTTTTTGCAGGGTGAGTTTCACATCCCCTCTGAGCCCGCAGACCGAGTTGACGGTTTTATTGAGTTCGGAACCGTCCACATCCACGTGCACGATCTTGGCACCCACCGCAAATTTGGTGCGGTTGCCGGTCACACGGTCGTTAAAGCGAACACCGAGAGAAACAATTACATCTGCATTATGCATTGACATTGAGGATGCGAAGTGCCCGTGCATACCTTGCATACCCAAGAATCTCGGATGATCGGTTGGAATTGCGGAGAGTCCCATCAAGGAACAACCGATAGGCGCATCGATCTTTTCGGCAAGAGCGAGAACCTCGTCTTGTGCCTCTGCCGTAATCACACCGCCGCCGAAGTAGATAAAGGGGCGTTTGGCGGCATTGATGATGTTGGCCGCTTCTTCGATACGCACGTCTTTGGCGGCAAACGGCTCGTCTTTTCCCACGGGGGCGTTTGGCTCATATTCGCATTTTGCGATTTGAACATCCTTGGGAACGTCGATCAGCACCGGCCCCGGTCGGCCCGATTTGGCGAGTTTAAACGCCTCACGAACGGTATCTGCCAGATCCGCAACATCGCTTACAAAGTAGTTATGTTTGGTGATCGGCAGGGTAACCCCCGTAATATCGATCTCCTGAAAACTGTCGGTGCCGATCTGCGTCGTCGGCACGTTGCCGCAGATAGCCACCATCGGAATGGAATCCAGATAGGCGGTCGCAATACCGGTCACCAGATTGGTAGCACCCGGACCCGAGGTGGAGATCACGACGCCCACCTTGCCCGTCGTTCGGGCGTAGCCGTCGGCGGCGTGTGCCGCCCCCTGTTCGTGCGCCGTCAACACGTGATCAATTTCATTTTGATATTTATAGAGGCTGTCGTATACGTTGAGTATCTGACCGCCCGGATAACCGAAGACGGTATCCGCTCCTTGCTCGATCAAGGTTTTGACGAGAATATCCGAACCTGAAAGAAGCATGACCTCACTCCTTCCTTACATTATCACAAATCAGGTCGCCGCACCGTTTACAGCCGACGAGTGTCATCCCTTCGCTCATAATATCGGCTGTGCGGTAACCCGCATCAAGGTATTTCGAAACAGCGCTCTCCACCGCATCCGCTTCCTTACTCATATCAAAACTGTAGCGCAACATCATTGCCGCCGAGAGAATGGTGCCGATGGGATTGGCAACGTCCTTGCCCGCAATATCGGGAGCGGAACCGTGAATGGGTTCATACAGTCCGCAGGATGAAGCGCCCAAACTTGAAGAAGGGATCATACCGATAGAGCCGGTGATCATGGATGCTTCATCGGAGAGAATATCTCCAAACATATTCTCGGTAACGACAACGTCAAACTGCGCGGGGTTCTTGACGATCTGCATCGCACAGTTGTCCACCAGCATATCCGAAAGTTCAACGTCGGGGTATTCTTCTGCAAGCTTATGCATCACCTTTTTCCAAAGGCGGCTGGAATCCAGCACGTTGCTCTTTTCTACTGAGCAGAGTTTCTTGCCGCGCTTTCGTGCCGTTTCAAAACCGATCCTGCCGATACGCTCAATTTCCGCTTCGCTGTATGTCAACACATCGGTAGCGGTATCCCCCTCGGTCTTGTGTTCGCCGAAATAAATACCGCCGATAAGCTCTCTGACGATAATAAAATCAATGCCTTGATCGACAATCGACTTCTTCAAAGGAGAAGCACTGCTGAGTTGCGGCCAGATCTTTGCGGGACGGTTGTTGGAGTAAACGCCCATTCCCGCACGAAGTCGTAAAAGTCCCTTTTCGGGGCGCATATTGCCCGGCACGTCGTTCCACTTCTCTCCGCCTACCGCACCGAGAAGCACGCTATCGGAAGCCAGGCACTTGTTAAGTTCACTTTCGGGCAGAGGATCGCCGTATTTGTCAATGGCGCATCCGCCCATATCCACATCGGTGTAATGAAAAGTGTGTCCGTAAATCCCAGCCACTTTTCGGAGCACTTTGAGTGCTTCGTTTACAATTTCGGGGCCGATGCCGTCACCGCGAATAATTGCAATAGTTTTAACCATTATTTTCGCCTTCTTTCAAGGACTTCAAAAGTCCGCCGCTTTTGATAATATTTTGAATGAAAGGCGGGAAAGGCTGTGCCTTATAGGTCTTTTCGGTGGTGAGATCGGTAATAACACCGGTATCAAAATCCACCTTTACTTCATCGTTTGCACAGATCTCCTCCGCCGCTTCTTCGCACTCCAAGATCGGAAGACCGATGTTGATGGCGTTGCGGTAGAAGATCCTTGCAAAACTTTTGGCAATGACGCACCCCGTCCCGCAGGTCTTGATAACCAGCGGGGCGTGTTCACGGGAAGAACCGCAACCGAAGTTCCAGCCGCCGACCATCACATCGCCCGCCTGCACTTTCTTTACGAACTCGGTGTCGATATCTTCCATACAGTGAAGCGCCAATTCCTTGGCATCGGGCGTATTTAAATACCGCGCAGGGATGATAACATCGGTATCCACGTTATCGGGATATTTAAAAACTTTGCCTTGCGTATTCATCGGTCAGCCCTCCTTATATTCGGTAATGTAACCTGTCAGCGCACTTGCGGCGGCGGTGTGAGGCGATGCGAGATACACTTCACTGTCTACGTGTCCCATACGCCCGACAAAATTGCGATTGGTGGTGGCGATGCATTTTTCGCCTGCGGCAAGGATACCCATATATCCGCCAAGGCAAGGGCCGCAGGTCGGTGTGGAAACAATAGCCCCCGCATCAATAAAGGCAGTGGCGTAACCGCGCTTTACACATTCACGGTAGATCTGCATGGTACCGGGGATAATGATGACCCGCACACCGTCGGCAACCTTTTTACCGTTCAAAATGCTGTATGTCGCTTCCATATCTTCCATTCGGCCGTTGGTGCAGGAACCGATCACGACCTGGTCGACCTTTATGTGGTGCAATTCGCTTGCAGGACGGGTGTTTTCGGGAAGATGCGGGCAAGCCACGGTGGGAACGATCAAGCTAAGGTCAATATCGATCACCTTTTCGTACTCCGCATCGGCATCCGCTTCGAAAACAACGGGCGGTCTTTCGCTTCTGCCGTTCAGGTATTCCATCGTCACATCGTCTACGGGGAAAATGCCGTTTTTGGCACCCGCTTCGATCGCCATATTGCAAATGCAAAGGCGGTCATCCATCGAAAGGCGGTGAGCGCCGTCGCCGACAAATTCCATGCTCTTATAAAGCGCCCCGTCCACGCCGATCCTGCCGATGATGGTGAGAATGACGTCTTTACCGCTGCAGTTTTTCGGCAGTTTACCTGTTAAATTGAACTTAATGGCAGATGGCACCTTAAACCAAGCCGTGCCCGTTGCCATGCCTGCCGCCATATCGGTAGAGCCGACACCGGTGGAGAATGCGCCCAAAGCTCCGTACGTGCAGGTGTGGCTGTCCGCGCCGATGATACAGTCGCCTGCGGTAACCACACCCTGCTCGGGAAGAAGCGCGTGTTCGATGCCCATTTTGCCCACGTCGTAGAAGTGGCTCACACAATGCGCACAGGCAAATTCACGGCAGGTCTTGGATTGCTCGGCAGCCTTAATATCTTTGTTCGGAACAAAGTGGTCGAGCACGATGGCCACGCGGTCTTTGTCAAATACGGAATCAAATCCCGCTTTTTTGAACTCATTTACCGCGACGGGTGTGGTAATATCGTTGCCGAGTACCATATCCAGCTTTGCGCGGATAAGCTGACCGGCAACTACCTTGTCAAGTCCTGCATGGGCGGCAAGGATCTTTTGTGTCATAGTCATTCCCATCAGTTTACATCTCCTTTGGTCATATTACGGAAGGCACTGAGCAGTGCCTTTGTGCTGGCGGTGATCACGTCGGTATCGGTGCCCGCTCCCCAATACATCCTGCCGTCTGCCCGTTCAAGTCCGATATACGAAGCGGCAACACTGTGAGAGCCTTCGCCTTGCATACTGTGTTGGGTGAATACCTGCAACGTGTATTCTTCGCCGGTAAACTCACAAAGCGCATTGTTAACGGCGCTGAGCGTGCCGTTGCCTTCGGCTTCCAGTTCCGTTTCTTCACCGTTACGCTTAAAGGTAATATTGATCTTTACCGCTTCGTTTTCACGCATAAAGTCGAAGTCGGTCACTTCAATGCCGCTGTCCAGATTCAGGTAATTCGCGGTGAAGATATCCAGCACTTCATCGGGCTTGAGTTCTTTATGTTCGTGATCCGAGACACTCTTACACATGTAACTGAAATGTTCCCGCATTTTCGGCGGCAGGTTATAGCCGAAGGTCTGCTCCAGCAAGTATCCGATACCGCCCTTACCCGACTGAGAATTCACGCGGATCACGTCCGCGTCGTACGTGCGGCCGATATCTTTCGGGTCGATCGGAATATACGGAACGCTCCACTCGTGAAGCTTATTCTTCGTTCGGTATTTCATACCCTTGGCGATGGCGTCCTGATGCGAACCTGAGAAAGCGGCAAACACAAGAGCGCCCGCATAAGGAGCCCGTTCATAGACGTGCATACGGGTACAGTTTTCGTATTTCTCGACCAAGTAGTTCATATCGGAAAGGTCAAGCTGCGGATCGACACCGTGGGAGTACATATTCATCGCCAACGTGATGATATCCACGTTGCCGGTGCGTTCGCCGTTACCGAACAAGGTGCCTTCCACACGGTCGGCACCCGCAAGAAGGGCCAGCTCGGTATCGGCAACGCCCGTGCCTCTGTCGTTGTGCGGATGCAGCGAAAGGGTGACAAACTCACGGTATTTGAGATTTTCGCTCATATACGCCACCTGCGAAGCGTACACGTGGGGCAAACTCATTTCCACGGTTACGGGCAGGTTGATGATGACGTTGTTTTCCGCACTCGGCTCCAGCACATCCAGCACCGCATTGCAAACTTCCAAAGCATATTCGGGTTCGGTTCCCGTAAAAGATTCGGGAGAGTATTCAAAACGGAAATTCCCTTCATATTCCGAAGCCAACTTCTTAACAAGTTTTGCACCGTCAACCGCGATCTGCTTGATCTCTTCTTTGGACTTCTTAAAGACTTGCTCCCGCTGTGCCACGCTTACGGAATTGTAAAAATGAATGATCGCACTCGGTGCGCCTTTGCAGGCGTCAAACGTTTTGCGGATAATATGCTCACGGCACTGAGTCAGCACCTGTACCGTAACGTCTTCGGGAATCATATCGTTATCAATAAGCGTGCGCAGAAACTCGTACTCGGTCTCGCTTGCCGCAGGAAAGCCAACTTCGATCTCCTTAAAGCCGACGTCCAAAAGCACCCGATAATACTCCAGTTTTTCTTCGAGGCTCATCGGAATGACCAGGCTTTGGTTGCCGTCACGCATATCCACGCTGCACCATACGGGCGGTGTTTCCACACGGTCTTTCTCTACCCATTTGGTATATTTCTTATCTACAGGGAAATATCCCACGCGGTATTTACTTGCATCCATCATAGCGATCACTCCTTTTCTGCTATCACTTCAATCTCGACCAGAGCGCCTTTGGGAAGATCCTTTACCGCCACACAGCTTCTTGCCGGTCTTTCGGTAAAATACTGTGCATACACGTCGTTGAATGCGGCGAAATCCGCCATATTGCTGAGAAAACATACGGTTTTAACGGCACTCGTGAGTTTGCCGCCTGCGGCTTCTAAAACTGCTTGCAGGTTTTTGCAGACTCTATGTGTCTGCTCGGCAATGTTTTCGCCTTCCAAAACCCCCGTTTGCGTGTTTAGCGCAATTTGTCCGGAGGTAAAAATGAGATCACCCGCGACCACAGCCTGTGAATACGGCCCGATCGCCGCGGGAGCCTTGTCTGTCTGTACTTTGTTACTCATAACGTTATCTCCTTTACACCAATTTGAATCCTTCATCACGTAATGTTTTCGTGATGAGGTTTACGTGTTCATAATCTCTCGTTTCCATTTCAATGCGCAAAAAGCAACCGTTGACGCTTTCGGTGTTGCCTTTTTCATAATGGACACCGGTTACATTACCGCCGCAATCGGCGATGATACGGGAGATCTCTTTCAGTTGTCCCGGCTTATCGATCAGTTCGATCAACAAGCTTGAAGAACGGCCGGAATTGAGAAGTCCGCGATCAATGACACGGGATAGGCTGGTAACGTCAATGTTGCCGCCCGAGACCACCGCCACCACGCGTTTGCCTTTCAGATCAAATTTGCCTGCCATGACGGCGGCAACGGCGGTGGCTCCCGCTCCTTCAGCGATCATCTTTTGCTTTTCGATCAGGGCGAGGATGGCACTTGCTACCTCATCGTCGGTAACGAGAGCAATTTCATCCACGTATTCACTGACAAGTGCATAGGTGTTTTCGCCCGGCTTCTTAACGGCAATACCGTCGGCGATGGTGGAGACCGAGGAAAGACATTCAATTTCTCCGTCCTTTATCGAGTTGTACATACTGGGGGCGCCGGTCACCTGCACACCGTAGACCTTAACGGACGGTCGGATCTGTTTGGCGGTATACGCGATACCCGAGATCAGTCCGCCGCCGCCGATGGGAACGACGATAGCATCGATATTATCCAGGTCGTTTAAGATCTCAAGTGCGATCGTACCCTGACCCGCAATGACGTTTTCATCATCAAAGGGATGAACGAAGGTATAGCCTTCGCTGTCACGAAGTTCCAACGCCTTTTGGTAGGCATCGTCATAACAGCCTTCTACCAAGCACACCTCGGCACCGAACCCTTTGGTAGCCTCCACCTTGGAGATCGGTGCGCTGTCAGGCAGACAGATCAGCGACTTGATCCCGTTTTTCGTTGCCGCCAACGCCACGCCTTGTGCGTGATTTCCCGCCGAGCAGGCGATGACCCCTTTTTTCTTTTCTTCTTCGGAGAGCAT
>CAZESL010000097.1:0-8747 GCA_964515215.1 uncultured Eubacteriales bacterium | reverse complement strand
CGGCAAAAGCCGTACACCATATCGCGTAGCGATATATCATTTATGCGAGAGTTCGAATTCATACGCAAAAAATATCTTTTTTTGTATCCGCACCGCGCCCGCCGATTTTGGGTACCGCAAGAGGAACCTCCAAGGGTGAGCGGACGTTCGCCTGCGGCGAAGTCCGTGCAACATTTTTCTTGGCGCCCTAAACGGGTGCCATTTCACCATAGGTGAAACCGAAAAAGTTGCCGTCCGGGGGACTGTTGCGTTCGTGAGAAGAAAGTCCTCTTATCCGCATACCGTTATTGCGGACAGTCGAGGATGCCTGTCCCTACAACGCACGCCGCGAATGTGCGGACTGTCGCAGAGAATGTCCCGTATTACGACTGTAAAACTTACTATTGCTTTTTATCTATAAGTATGATATAATACATTGAACATTTGTGCCGTGTTCTTGCGGCGTAGCATAAAAGCATTAGGGGGTTGTAACAATGGCAAAAAAGGTTCTGATTCTCGGTGTGGCATCGGTTCAGATGGACGCGGTTGCCGTATTGAAAGAGATGGGGTGCGAGACTTTTACCTGTGCGATGGCGAAGGACGGTCCTGCGGTGGAGATCTCCGATCATTTTGAAATTATCAACATTCTGGATGTAGAGAAGATCGTTTCTTACATTCAGGAGAATGCTATTGATGCGGTGTATTCCACCGGTTCCGATCTGGCAATGCCTATTGCGTGCGCGATCAGTGAACGGTTGGGGTTGCCGCATTTCGTGTCTGCCGAAGCGGCGTATACCTGCAACCACAAGGATGCGATGCGCGCGGCACTGACGCAGGAGTGCAAAGGCAACATCCCGCACCGCGTGTTGGAAGAGATCGAGCAACTGGATCTGCCGTATCCGTTGATCTTAAAGCCTTCCGACTCGCAAGGCCAGCGCGGTATCTTCCTCATCCATTCGCAAGAGGAATTTGAAGCGCACTTCGAAGAAGCAAAGTCTTTCTCGCGAGATAAAAAAGTCATTGTGGAGAAATACGTGGATGGCCCCGAACTCTCGGTCAACACCTATTTGGTGGATGGCGAGATCCGCTTTTTGGTGGCGTCTGACCGCGATACTTGGCCGGAGTACACGGGTCTTATCCATAAGCACATCGTGCCCGCTCAGGCACTTTCGGCGGTCGGATATGAGCGCTTGAAGGAAGTGGTCACCGACGCGTGCCGCCGTGTGGGCATCAAAAACGGCCCTGCCTATTTCCAGATCAAGGTGGAGGGCGACTATCCTTACATCATTGAGATGACCCCGCGTTTGGACGGTTGCCACATGTGGAAGATCCTCTCGATGGCGACGGGCATCAATTTGATGAAACTCGCGTTCGAGCATCTGCTGAACGGTGACACTTCCGAACTGGATAAAGAGATCGGAGAAGTGAAGCCGATGGAATTGGTGTTCTGGTGCCAGAAACCGCACACGACGATGGATCGCAGCACGTTGGAACTGCCGTCGGGTGCCCTGCATCATTTCTACTACTACAACACGGGCGATACCATTCGTCCCGTCAACGGACGTTACGATAAGATCGGATATTACATCCGTGAACTGGGGTGACATGTATGCGCGTAGCAATTACGGGTGGCAGTGGGTTTCTCGGTCGCCATTTGGTGCAGGAACTGCTGGCAAACGGTGACGAGCCGCTCATTTTGGGGATCGAAACGGAAGGTACGGTGTGCGGTCTGCCTATCGTGACGAGCGACTACACGGTCGATACCCTGAAAGAACAGTTAAAAGGGGCAGACGCGGTGGTGCATCTGGCGTCTACCCGCGGTGTGTTTCCCCGTCTTTCGGCGTATTACGACTGTATTGAAATGACCGAAAACGTGTACGAAGCTGCCGTCGCTTGCGGTATTCAGAACGTGGTGTACGCTTCGTCCATCTCGGTCTATGCAGGGGACGATCTGCCGTATGTGGAGACGCAGGCACCAGCACCGGGCAATCTGTACGGTGTGTACAAGCTCACGTGTGAGCAGTTCTGCCAAATTTACGGCGCACGTGACGGCTTGCGCATTAAAAATTTGCGTTTTGCCCACTTGTACGGTGCGAACGAACAGAACAACTATATGATCAACGTGTTCTTCCGTCGGGCGTTTGCACGCGAGCAGTTACAGGTGTTTTCGCAAAATCCCGCCCGTCGGCAGATGCTGTACGTGAAGGATGCGGCGCGTGCCATCTGCGCGGCGTTGCAACATCCTCTCGTGAGCGGCACGTTCAATATTGCTTCGAAGGATGCGCTCACTAACGCGGAAATTGCCGAAACCATCTGTCGTGTGTTTACTCCCGAGATGCAGGTGGCGTACGGTGATAAGGTCGAGTGCACGCCGTCTTCATATATGGACGGCACCAAAGCGCGGGAACTGTTGGGGTTCCTGCCGCAGTATTCTTTCGAGGAAGCAGTTAAAGAGATCTACGACGATATGGCGTCGGTTGCGAGGAGTGGGTCATAAATGTACAGACATTTTTTTAAACGCGTGTTGGATATCATCCTTTCGTTGATCGCGTTGGTATTTGTGTTGATCGTCGGTATTCCGATTGCGATCGCGATCAAACTGGAAGACGGCGGTTCCATCTTCTATTGCGGATACCGTTACGGCAAGGATATGAAGAAGTTCCGTATGATCAAATTTCGCAGCATGAAGATGAACAGCGAAGACATTCGTAACGAGGACGGGACTACCTTCAACTCCGCGACCGATCCCCGTATGACGCGGGTCGGGGCGTTCCTGCGCAAGACCAGTTTGGACGAGCTGCCGCAGTTCATCAACGTGTTGATCGGGGATATGTCGCTGATCGGTCCGCGTCCCAGCCCGATGGGCAACGAAAGCACGTACGATGAATTCGTGATGCGTAAATTCCGCGTGCGCCCCGGTGTGACAGGCTTGAATCAAGCCTTGTTGCGCAACAGTGCAACGCTGGAGGAACGGTATAAGAACGACGTGGAATACGCCGACAATCTGAATTTTGCGATGGACGTGAAGATCGTTTGGTTGACGATCTGCTCGGTCTTGGGGAAGAAGAATATCTACAAGGAATGAGTGACCTATGAATAAAGAGGGAAACGAAAAGACGCGTTTGATCCTGCTCTCCAACAGTTTTCCTTACGGCAACTGGGAACCGTATTTGGAAACGGAAGTGGCGTACTACGATGCGTTCGATGAGATCCACATTCTGGCACTGCAAATTCGCAAGGAACACAAGAGCCGCCTGCGTAAGATGCCGTCGGAGAAGTTCCGTGTATTTCCCGTGGACTACGCACCGAAAGCGGTCTATCTTTTGAATTCCGTGCGGGCGTTGTTCGATAAGAATTTGTATCGTGAGATCGGCAAACTGCGCCGTGAAGGCCGTTTCGGCGTTTCGGCGTTGGTCAAACTGTTTGTGTACTTGAGCCGTGCGCATTACGAAGCGCGGCATATCAAGAAGTATCTGCGCGAAAGCGGACTTATGAACGATGCGGGGCGCGGCGTGCTGTATGCGTATCGCTTCGAGTATCAGCCGTATTTGGCGTTGTTGTTGCAAAAGTATCTGCCGTATTATAAGATCGTTGCCCGTGCGCACGGGTATGACCTGTATGAAGAAGTGAATGCGGCGAATTATATTCCGTTGCGGGAGTATCTGTTGGAACGCCTTGAAAAAGTCGTTTTGATCGCGGACGCGGGGTATACGTATCTTGCCGAGCGTTTTCCTGCATACGAAAACAAGTTGCAGGTCTCGAAACTCGGCACGGTCGACCGCGGCGAAGCACCCACCGAGCACGGGGCGCCGCTCCGTTTGGTCACTTGTTCGACCGTACTGCCTATTAAACGGTTACACCTGATTGCCGAAGCACTCAAAAACGTGCGGGCCGACGTGGTGTGGACCCACTACGGCGACGGTCCCGTGATGGCGGATCTGCGCGAAGCCTGCCGTGACCTGCCCGAAAACGTGCAGGTGGATTTCCGCGGTATGTGCCCCAATCAGCAGATATTGGAGGATTATGCGAAAGAACCGTATCATCTGTTCTTGAACGTCAGTTCTTCCGAGGGGATCCCCGTGGCGATCATGGAGGCAATGTCCTTCGGTATTCCCTGTATCGCCACCGATGTGGGCGGCAATCACGAGATCGTGACCGAAGGGTACAGCGGCAAACTGCTTGCGAAGGATTTTGCACCGCAGGTGCTGGCAGACTACATTGAAGAGTTCGCCGCCATGTCGGCGGAGGAGTACCGTACGCTTCGTCAAAACGCACGGGAAGACTGGAGCCGTAAGCATTCCGCCGCGAAAAACTATCCCGACTTCGTTGCCGAGTTGTACGCAATGGCAGAGAATTGATCCTAGGTTAAACCGTCGAATCCGAACCCGCCGTGAAGCGGCATATTTCGGTGCTTTTTGCTCCGTCCGTTCTCGCAATGCGTGAGCATTCCTTCGACCGACCGGAACAAAAATCCCTCGAAATCTTCTCGCTTCACGGTCAAAGATTTTGGAAAGTGCGGATTTTTGGGTCAACCAAGGCAAAAGCGGAGGTGATCCTCGCGGATTACCGAGCATTTTAACGCAGGGTGAACAAAAATCCGCCTTTCCAAAACGGTGTTCGGATTTGTCGGTTTAACCTACTCTTAAAAAGAGAAAGGTTGTTTCATATTCATGAAGGATGTATTTGCGAAAGTGAAGCAGTGGTTGTCGGTCGTCCTACGGGCGATCGGAGCATTGCTCACGAAATGTGAAAATTGGATATGGAGCGTGGAAGACCGTTTACCGTGGATACGCAGGACCTGGCGTGCGGTACGTAGGTTTTTCAAAAAGATCGGCATGGCCGTAGATGGGGTGTGCGCGAAACCGATCGCCTTTTTGAAGGCAAAGCGGAAAGTGCGCGCCGAACGATCGCCGTCTCGCTTGACAACGCTGTGGGAGCGCATCGGTAACCGTTTGCCGAAAAACAAGGCGTTGTTCGGCACGGTGGTCGTGGAAGCGATCCTCGCCGTGTGGGGACTTGTAGCAGGAGCAGATATTCTCTTCATTTTGGTCATCCTTCTGTGGAGTGCGATCTTTATCTTTGCGGCGGTGAAGATGGAACAGCGTGCCATGTTGCTCATGCTGTCGCTGACCTTCTTCGTGTTTTTGCTCGGTCGGCTTTTTTTAGAACAGTTTTTCCGTTACAAACCCGACCCCGAGGTTTTCCCTGCCGCCGTGCAAACGCACACCTACATTTGTCTGTTCGTTGCTCTGCTCGGTCTGTTCTTAGGATATTGGTTTCTCAAACGCAAAACGAAGGATACGCCTTATCTCGGGCGAGAGAATGATTCCTACATTTTACGCTGTGCGAAGTATGTGCTGTTGCTCGTGCTGATTCCCGCCGTGCTGTATCGTCTGATATTGACGGTATTCGTGCAGAAATACGGTTATAACGCGTATTATACCGATTTTGCGGTGTTGCTGGATAACAACATCCTTCTGTATGTGCTGAGTAAAGTGGAGCAAATGGCACCCGCCTGTTTCTGCATCTATCTCGCGGCAATGCCGTCAAAAAAGGAATTTTTCAAGATCTCCGCACTGTATGCGGTCTACCTCGTGCTGACTTTGGGCGCCGGTACGCGCGCACCGTTCCTGCTTGGCGTGTTCTTGTTTTTCTTCTATTTTCTGTATCGCGCAGGACTGTCGTCGGAAGAGGGGTGGTTCAACCGTCGCTACATCGTTCCTTGTGTGGCGGTCATGGCGGTGTTTGCCGTCGCACTTTACGTTGTCGGTCTGGCACGTGACGGTGCCAACGCCTCCGGCAATGCAGCGGACGGCCTGTTCGGTTTTGTATACAGCCAGGGTGTCAGTGTGAACGTCATTCGGCGCGGCTTTATGCTGAGTGAACAGATACCCGATGGGTATCTCTATTCGATGGATTTCACCCGCTACGGTGTGATCGCTCGTCTCCTCGGGATCCCGGTGTATTCGGGCAATACGGTGGAACAAGCGCTGTACGGCGGCAGTTTCGCACATGCGCTGTCCTATGTGTTTATGCCGAATGACTACCTTGCGGGGCGCGGCACCGGCACCAGTTACGTAGCGGAATTGTTCCACGATTTCTGGTATATCGGCGTGTTCCTCGGCAGTGTGATCTACGGCTGGCTTTGCACAACGATCGAATCCTACAAAGCGGGAAAGGTCTTTAAACGTGCGTGTTTGTTTGTTGTCATCACGCAGTTGCTGTGGGCACCGCGCGGCGGTTTTACGAAGATCATCGCCACGCTGATCTCGCCTTCGGCGCTGGTCGCGTTGGTCGCCGTCTTCGGCTTGGCATGGCTGTTTGAACGTAGAAAACAATGGCGTTTGGTGAATGCAAAGGGGGAGACCCATGGAAAAGAAAAACAGTAAATCGATCCAAGGGTCGATGTCTTGGTCGTTCGGGGCGGAAGTCTTTGTGAAACTTATCACCCCCATCACAAACATGGCGCTTGCGCGCATTTTGGCACCCGATGCCTTCGGCGTGGTCGCCGTCTGTAATATGATGGTCAGTTTCATCGACATCATTACCGATGCGGGCTTCGGCAAATATTTGATACAGAGTGATTTTGCCGACGACGAGGAAAAAGGGCGGTTTGCCAACGTTGCATTTTGGTCGAATTTGGTGCTGTCTTTGTTCTTTCTTCTGTTCATCACCCTGTTCCGTAATCCCATCGCGGCGATGCTCGGCAGCAGAGACTACGCCGCCGCCATTTCGGTCGCGTGTATCCAGTTGGTCTTTACCTCGATGGTCAGCATCCAAACGGGACTGTTACGGCGTAAGTTTGAATTTAAGAAACTGTTTATCTCACGCACCAGCGTGGCACTGACACCGCTTATCATCGCGGTGCCGCTCGCACTGGTCACCCGTTCGTATTGGGCGCTCATTATCGGTAACATTGCCGGTGCTGTCGTCAATGCCACGGTGCTGTTTTTTGCCTCGCCGTGGAAGCCGAAGTTTTACTACTCCTTCGATCTCTTGAAGAAGATGTTTAACTTCAGTTTCTGGTCGCTGTGTGAGTCGATGGCGCATTGGATGATCTTTTGGGTGGATACCTTTATCGTCGGTTTGTGGTTTTCCGACTATTATTTGGGACTCTACAAAAACTCCAGCAATATGATCATGGCGATCATCAATATGAGTACGATGGCGATCGGGCCGATCCTGCTCTCTTCGCTGTCCCGTATTAAGGATGAAAAAAAGGCGTTTTACGAAGTCTTCCTGCCGGTGGAAAAGATCGTGTTGTATCTTCTGTTTCCCGCGGGGCTTGGGTTGTTCTTCTTCCGAAAGCCGATCACCCTTATTCTCTTCGGCGAACAGTGGCTGGAAGCGGCGAATGTCGTGGGTGCGTGGGCGTTGATGTTGGTGGTCAGTGTGGCGTTTTACGGACTGCCTGCCGAAGCGTACCGCGCGAAAGGCATTCCGAAGATACTGTTTTTCTCACAGGTGCTGTATCTGTTGTTCTTGATCCCTATTTGTGTGTTCTCGGCGCGTATCGATTTCTGGACGTTCGTTTACGTACGGTGCGGTGCCATTATTATACAGGTCATCATCAGTCTTCTGTTTGCCAAGAAGTTCCTGCATTGGCGTTTGCGTGCGTTCCTCAAAAATATGATCCGCCCGATCGTTGCTTCGGCGATCATGGCGGGACTGTGTTTGCTGATCTATCGCGACGGCGTATCGATATGGGTATCCCTCTTGTCGATGGTACTTATTGTTGTGCTGTATTTCGGCGTGTTGTTGCTTCTTTTCCGCCGGGATATCAAAAATTCACTCGCCCTGATTCGGCGCAAAGAGTTTTAATACGGTATAATAAACAACGAGCCGCATTTTGAAAAGTGCGGCTCGTTGTTTGTAGGGGGAGTGGATCAAAATAGTCTCTTCAGTTGCCGTACGATAGCACATTCCTCTTTATAGGCGGAAATGAGAAAGATCCCGCACAGCAGGAGCAACAGTCCAAAAGATAACGCCTCTCTTGTGAGAATATTTCAGTTTCACTCGAGTGTCATTGCCTTCAAAAACGCATCGGCTTCTCCGTTAACGTTTGCATTTCGTGTTGCTTCGATATCATACCATGCGTATTCAAGACCGTGAACAAGGATAGGAAGTTTTCGACCGAATTTCTTCTCAATAAACGCTTCTTCCTGTAGGCGTTTAGCAAGTTCGGAAACAAGACCCAATAATTCGTAATGTCCTATCGGACCTTTTCCGATATAGTTACAGTCTTCGTCGTAGCAATCTTCGTCTTCGTCGCCGATGTTTGTAATACCGTTTTCCTTGTACCACTCAAATAAAAGAGCGTTTAATTCATTTGGCGCATCCGGGTCAATAACAGGTGTTTCATCCTGTCGCCAGAAAGCGTAGTTCCACCTCTCCTCGTCGTATTGCTCTGCACCTTCGCAATCGTTTTCCGTGTTGTAACTGACAGCAAAGGACGACACGTTACGGAATCCGTTATATTTGTACGCCTCATTTGAATAGACAAAGAAAGAGAGGGCGTAAATACCGTCTTCATTCCAATTGGCAATTATTGTTTTTACCGTATCATATAGTTTTTCGGAAATATTCACCATAAGGATACCTCCTTCTTGGATTCGATTATAGCATAGAACAGTATAAATATCAATGGGGCAGAAGAAATGGAAACAAATAGATATTTTTGCCGTTTTTGCATATGAATTCGAACTCTCACATAAAATGATATATCGCTTGCGCGATATGATATACGGCTTGCGCCGTATGATATATTT
>CAZESL010000096.1:0-8780 GCA_964515215.1 uncultured Eubacteriales bacterium | reverse complement strand
GGCGGATGCCGATCCGCGCCTTAGCCGCGTGCTTGAAACGCTGATAGACGGCACGGTGGACGACGGCGGCACGGGCATGTTCCGTGAACTGTACGACGCCATTACCAAAGGTGCTTCGTGGCATCAGCCCGACCATTACCTCTTAATGGCGGATATGCTGTCCTATTGTGACGCCAAAATGCAGACCAACCGCGATTGGCGCGACCGCGAAGCGTTTACCAAAAAATGCTTGCTGAACACCGCCAATGCGGGGAAATTCTCCAGTGACCGTTCGGTGGAAGAATACGCCGCCGACATCTGGGGCGTGTAATATCAATTTGCAAAAAAGCAGTGCATCACTTGGTGATGCACTGCTTTTGCAGTTTATAGAGTTCTTCGGTGGCAAGGCGCGCCTTCGCGACCACGTCACCGCCTTCTTTTGGGAAGCAATAATATAATGTCCCGTTATCTCCGATACAGATAACGTCGCCGATCTCGTACCAGAAGTAGTCCGCATACAAACTTTTGTGTGGGAATACATCCCAAACAATACATCTCTTACGGCAGGAAAACCGTGTTGCCCACAGTTCAGGTAAAGCGGCGATACGCACCACCGTCGAAAGCAATATACTGGGATTCTTGATTTTGCGCGTTTTTGCAGGCGGCATCCCACGCACCGCCGCATACGACGCATTTTTTATTTTTATCTCCATAATTACCCTCCGCTCTCGAATTCAGTATACCGAATTCGTCGTTTTTTGTCAACGGAAAGCAAAAACTGCTCTTCACTCGACTGTATAACCCGACGCAGACCGCACAAACTAAGGCAAAGAAACGCAAAGGAGAGTTAACGATATGAAAAAACTTCGTTGCATCACAGCGCTGTTTGCCATGCTCGCGCTGATGATCCCCACGGGTTGTCGGCGGGGCGGCGACAGTGACACCGTTACGCTGAAAGTATGGGGATCCGGCGAAGACCAAGCGATGCTGGGCGAAATGATCGAAGAATTCAAAAAAGCCAATGCCGACGACGGCAAGACGTACAACATCACATTGGGTGTGGTGGGTGAAGACGAGGCCAAAACACGCGTACTGGAAGATCCCGCCGCCGCAGGTGACCTGTTCGCCTTTTCGGATGACCAGATGATCGACCTCTATAACGCCGGTGCGCTGTACGAGATCACCCGCAACAAAGACACCATCACGATCGAAAACAACGAAGGATCGGTCAAGGCGGCATCGGTAGGTGACGCACTGTACGCCTACCCCATCACAGCGGACAACGGTTACTTTTTGTATTACGACAGCCGCGTGTTGAGCACCGAAGACGTGCAAACGCTCGACGGCTTGCTCGCTGCCGCCAACCGTGCAGGAAAGCGGGTGTATATGGACGTATCCAACGGGTGGTACAACGCTGCCTTCTTTTTGGGTGCGGGATGCAAACTCGGGCTTACCGAAAACGGAAAACAGACCTGCGATTTTAACAACGAAAACGGCGTGCAGGCAGGCGAAGCCATTAAAGCATTTTGCGCCGACCCCGCCTTTGTCACCGGTAACGACGCGGTGCTGACGGGCGGTATCGGCACCACCATTTGTGCCGGTGTTTCCGGCACGTGGAATGCCGAAGCCATCAAAGAGAAGTTGGGAAGCGGCTATGCGGCCGTAAAGTTGCCTACCTTTACGTGCGGCGGAGTGCAAATGCAGATGGCGAGTTTTGCGGGATATAAACTGATGGGCATCAACTCGGCTACCAGACATCCCGTAGAGGCTATGAAACTCGCCGAATTTCTGACCAACGAAGAAAACCAGATCAAACGGTTTGAAACCCGTGCCATCGGCCCGTCCAACCTGAAAGCTGCCGCCAGTGAAGCCGTAAGATCCAACGTGGCGCTGGCGGCACTCGCACAACAGAATGCCTACGGCGTCACCCAACGAGAGGTGCTCAGCAGCACGTGGGATCCTCTGGAAGCCTTCGGCACGGCAATGGAAGCCAAAAGTTATTCCCGCACGGTGAAAGAACTCTTGGACACGATGGTGCAACAAATCACGGCATAGGAGTGAGTGCATGACGCTCGTAAAACAGCGGCACAGCAGGCAAAAGGGCGGTCTGTTGCGCACCATGTTGACCGCCCTCGCGCACGGTGACCTTGCTACCCGTCTGTCGTTTTTACTGATGGGGTGCGGCTGTTTATTTCACGGACAAGTCGGGCGCGGTGTGCTGTATTTGGCTGTACAAGCACTGTTCATTATCTACCTTACCTTCTTCGGTGCTCCGCATCTTGCGAAATTCACCACGCTCGGTACCGAAACGCAACACCGCGTGTTTGACGAAGAGGAAGGTATTTATCGCATCACCGCGGGCGACAACTCCATGGAGATCTTGCTTTTCAGTGTTGTCACGTTGGTGCTTATCGTCGTGTTTTTGCGTTTATACGCCTCTAATATTCGTGCGGCGTGGGAAGCACAGACCGCAAGGTGTAAAGGCGAATCACTTCCCACCTTTTTTGACGATCTGCACTCCCTTTTCGACCGCCGTTATCACGCACTGTTGCTCACTCTGCCCGTGATCCTGGTATTTATCTTCACCGTGTTGCCGCTCGTATTTATGGTGCTTATCGCCTTTACCAATTTTGACAAGGCGCATCAGCCGCCGGGCAATCTGTTCACGTGGGTAGGCTTCGAAAATTTCCGCGCTCTGTTTTCGGGAAGCGGACAGACCTCGACCACCTTTTTCCGCTTATTCGCTTGGACGGTCGTCTGGGCCATATTCGCCACCTTTTTAAATTACCTGCTTGGTATGGCGGTCGCGTTGATGATCAACAAGCGCGGCATCCGCGCTAAGGGATTGTGGCGCACGTTGTTCGTGATCCCCATTGCCGTGCCCCAATTCGTCACCCTGCTTTTGATGTCGCAACTGCTCTCTTCCGAAGGGACGGGCGGGGCTGTTAACGTGCTGTTGCAACAGTTGGGACTGATCCAAACCCCCATACCGTTTTTAAGCGACGGCACGCTCGCCAAGATCACCGTCATCGTGGTGAACATCTGGATCGGTATCCCCTACACCATTCTTATCACCAGCGGTATTTTGATGAACATTCCCGAAGATATGTACGAAAGTGCACGTATTGACGGTGCCGGCCCGTTTCGCACCTTTTTCAGTATCACGTTACCGTATATGTTGTTTGTTACCACACCGTATCTTATCACGCAATTCGTGGGGAATTTCAACAATTTTAACGTGATCTATCTGTTAACGGGCGGCGGACCGCTCTCGCTCGACTATTATCAAGCGGGCAAGACCGATCTGCTCGTCACGTGGCTGTACAAACAGACGGTAGATCAGCAAAACTACAATCTCGCTTCGGCTATCGGCATCATCGTCTTTTTGGTGTCGGCAGGGCTGTCTTTGTTGGTATACAACTCGTCCGCTTCGGCACGAAAGGAGGAGCAATTCCAATGACGGTCGGCTATCGCGCACGACAACGCACCGCCAACGGGGCGATCTATCTTTTGCTGGCGGCGCTCGGTATTCTGTGGATACTCCCCATCGTCTATCTCGTTATCCTTTCTTTTCGCGGCGAAAGCGGAGCATACCTCCCCTATCTTTTACCCAAAAACTGGTCACTTGACAACTACCGCCGTCTGTTCACCGATACGTCGCTGTTCAACTATCCGCGGTGGTATATGAACACCCTCATCGTATCGGTATGTACCTGTGTTATCAGTACGCTTTTGGTGCTGTCGGTAAGTTACGCTTTCAGCCGCTTGCGGTTTCCCTCCCGCCGCAAGTTTATGAACACGGGATTGATCCTCGGTATGTTCCCCGGCTTTATGACCATGATCGCCGTATACCACCTCTTAAAGATACTGGGGCTGGCGCAGTCGCTTATCGCGCTGATATTGGTATACTCAGCGGGGGCGTGCATGGGTTATTTCATTGCCAAAGGGTATTTTGACACCATTCCCCGCTCACTTGACGAGGCGGCGACCTTAGACGGTGCGACCCGTCACCAGATATTTTTCCGCATCACGTTGCCGATGTCCACCCCCATTTTGGCATACACCGCGCTCACCGCGTTTATGACACCGTGGACCGACTTCATCTTTGTCAGCGTGATCATGAAGGACAATTATCAAAACTACACGTTGGCACTGGGATTGTATCAAATGGTCTCCAAAGAAAACATCTACCGCTATTTCACCGCGTTCTGTGCCGGCTCGGTATTGGTGGCGATCCCCATCACCTTGCTGTTTTTGAGGTTACAGAAATATTACGTGGAAGGCGTCACGGGCGGCGCCGTGAAAGGATAACGAAAAAGGGTTGTCGCGTTAAAGCAATTTGCACAAACAATTAAAGAACGCTCGACTCCCCTTGTCAGGGGAGCTGTCGGCGAAGCCGACTGAGGGGTAGTGCGTACCGCACCATAGTACGGTGTCTCTCTCCCTCCGGCTTCGGCTGCGCCGAACCCACCTCCCTCGTCAGAGGGAGGTGGGATTACGCTTCTTTGGTTTGTACAACATCACCTTAACGTGACGACCCTTTTACTTATTTCTTCCTTATTACTTACTTTTCCAAGGTCAGCACACCGTCGCGCATACGCAGTATCTCATCCGCTTCGGCGGCAATATCCATATCGTGTGTTACCACGATCACGCAATAGCCGTCGCGGTGCGCCAAGTCCGAAAGCAAACGGATCACCCTGAGGCTGTTTTCCACGTCCAGATTGCCCGTCGGCTCGTCCGCCAGTATCAGGCGGGTATCACAGCCGATCGCGCGGGCGATCGCCACACGCTGCTGCTCACCGCCCGACAGCATAGTGGGAAAGCGGTCAAGCACGGTCGGCGGCAGATCCACCTTCTCGATCAACTGTGCCGCGCGCTCCCGCGTCTCTTTCGGCTTCACACCGCGCAGTTCCATAGGATACGCCACGTTTTCCGCCACCGTCAAAAGCGGGAACAGACGGAAGGACTGGTAGATCACCGCCGTATCCTCGCGCCGATAGCGGTTCAGATCCATCGCCGCCGTGGACGTGCCGCGAAACAGCACCTCGCCTTCGCTCGGCAATTCCAGGCCTGCCATCAGCGAAAGCAGCGTGGATTTACCCGACCCCGACTTTCCGACCAGCGCATAGAGTTTCCCTTCTTCAAACGCGTAGGAAACGCCCTTTAATGCCTCCACCGTTTGATAGCGCGTGCGATAGGTAAACCGCACGTCACGCACTTCGATAATAGCCATACCACACACCTCTATTCTTTTTCCGATAACGCAACCAATGCGCGTGTGCTAAGCATACGCCACACCCGCACCGCCGTGCCAAGAAGCCAACACAAGAAGAATACCGTTGCCATGACAAAGCACAGCGGATGCACGAACCGACGGTAGAGATACCACACACCGATACCGAGCAAGACACCGCCGAGCGACAGCCATACCTGTTCAAAGAGAAACACACAAAACACGCGAAGAGGCGGTGTGCCGAGTCCGCGCATGGTCGCCGCCTCTGCTTTACGGGCATTTTGCATCAGAAATGCCGCCGCAAAAGCGATCAACGCCACCAGCACGTAGAGTAACGTATGCAATGCCGTAACATACCGCAATTGCCGCTCCAGCGCCCCTGCCGTAGTGACGTAATCTTTATCGTCCAACACCGCAAACCGCCGCGCCCCTTCAAAACGGTTAACCGACGAAAAGCCCGCCGTCTCCATAGCATCACGCAAAGCGTCCAACTGTGCCGTGTCTTTCAGCGTAAACACCGCGCTGTTCAACCCCACGCGGTCGATCGCCGTACCGTAATTGCCCGTCCATGCATACCGCATAAAGTCGTTCGCGGGCGAGCAATACACGTTTGCCATACCGTCCGCCGTACGGTTGAAGATACCGATCACGCGGTAATATTCCCACACCCCGTTTTCATCACTAAACGGCAGGAAGATGCCCTTTTCCGTGATCAACAACTGATCGGGGTTGCGGTTGAGCAACGTTTTCAGTTCCTCAGAGATCATGCAGACGTTCGTATTTGTTTTTGTTATCAAGTCTACCGTGTCGGTGTCGTTTAACATGTGAACGTTCTCGCCGTTTCCCAGCACCACCGTCTTATAAAATGACAGCGCGTCCGCACCGCCCGCTATAACCGTCTGAACGGGATGCGGCGTCATACCGGACGGTGTATATTCAATAAACGACAGCGTTTTCTCCACGGGAACCTCCACCGACGGGAGAGTCACGTCAAACAGCGTCTGCCCTTGCGGGAAGGTGAAATTCAGCGGAGTGTACAGCGTTTCTCTGCCGTTTTGCGGCACGTAAGTGCCCACGACGAAGAGATCCACCGTCTCTAATCCGTAATCCACCCGTACAAGGAAACGCGCCACACTGCCGAGTGCGATATGTTCACGTTCGGCAAGCGAGCGAGGCAATACGCACAATGCCGCTTCATCCCCGTGCAGGCACCGCTCGTCAAAGCCTTCCAGCCACTGCACGTCCACTTCTGCCGCGTGATAGAATTCGGTGCTGTTTTGAAGTGACGTGGTGGCGATCCACGGCTCTTCACGGCCCATTTGATCCAGCATCGTCTCATATGCAAAAGAACTTTGCGGTATTTCCGCCGCAGGCACGTCATACGCATTCCCGTCGATGTCCGACGAGACACCCAAGAAACGATAATACCCGATCTCGCGGCTGACGTCCAATGAGGCGAGCAGATCGCTTTCATACAGTTGCTGTACGCTGTCGCCCTCCACCGTAAGCCCGTCCATACTCAGTCCGTCTGCATTCGAGCAATAGCCGTGAATGACCGTGTTTGCCCGAATGGCGGCAAGTTGCAAACGATACCCGTGTGAGGTGGCAGACAGTTGCCCCACAAAGAGGGTCGCCACCACCGCGACCGCCACCGTAGCGGCTGTACGCAGATGACCGCGCCGCAGAGAGAGCCACGCATACTTCAGTCGTCCGCCGCCGTACACACTGCGGGCGGTGCGTTTCGGCACGCGCGGGGTGCGACGTTTCCTGACGGTTTTTCGCCGTGCGGTGACAAGGAGAGCGAAACCCACCGTGACCGCCGTGACCGCCGCCAAAAGCCCTGCCGCTACCAATGCATAGCGCCACCACAGCGGTTGCGGTGCAAAACTCAGCGTACGTGTCGCACCCATGACCGATATGGAATAGCGCAGGTCTTGTACTTGATATTTCACCGCAAAATCGGCAAGTATACGCATCACTTGCCGTTCCGCGATCGCCGCTGCACCCACGCCGATAACGAGTGCAGGCACGGTGATCGCCAAGGCACCCGCGCCGAAGAAGCGGCACAAATGCACCTTGCCGCCGCCAAGCGCCCGTATCGTATCTGCCTCGTCCTTGCGGCGTGCCACGAACAGATACCCAAACAGCATCAGCACCGCCGCACCCACAAGCAAACTGACCGTCAAGAACAGTTTCGCCATCGCGAGCAGTTCACGGTACGGGGTCGCGGTAACGGTATATCCCTGGTCGTACACCGTCAGGCGGAACTCTTTCGAAAGCAGCGGCACGGCCGCTTGATAAAACGCTTCCGCTTTGCGGTTTTCCAAGCGGAATTGCCCAAGCGTATATCCCGTGGGCCCCGCCGAAAGCGACAGCGTACCGTCCGCAGGGATAAACACATGATCCACGTACCGTTCGGTCTCGGCGTATACTCCCACCACCGTATACGGTACGGCTTCGGTGACGGTAAGCGTCTCCCCTGCATAGATACCGCTGTCGGTGACGTGCAGGGAAAGCGGTAGACTATCCCCCACCGAAACGCCGAATATATCCGCTATACGGTTAGAGATCACGCACACCTTTTCGCCGTTTTTTACCGCCGTTTCATCAAACAGTTTGCCCGCCGACAGTTGCAACTCTCCGCGTTGAAACGGCAGATGGGCCGCAAGGTCGACGGTCATCTGCACCCGCACACCGTTGTTCAGTTCGGCAATATCCCGAGCGGCGGCGTGCAAGGCGGGATCGTTCAGGTCGGTGCTGTATGCCTGCGGCTCAAAATGCAGATAACTGCTGTCGCCTTGCGTGTACATACCTTGCATAAGGTACGCAGTGCGGGGCTGAAAAACGCCGGGATCCTCTTCGCTCTCACTCCAATCGGACGTCAGAAACACCACGCAATTCGACTTATCCATGCGGGAATACACGCACTCACGTATTTTACCCATATAGGCACGCATATGGCTGTCCCACACGATATCGCGAACGACCAGTACCGCATCGTTCGGTGCGTACACGTCGCTGTCGCGCCGTACTTTCCCCTCAACAATGCCGAGTACGCTGTGTGACGGCTCGTAGGAGATCACACCGTCCAAAGACGAAAGTGCTGCGACGGGAGTATCGCCGTTCTGCATCTTTTCCGAAAGTGCGGTGTCAAATACGCGGTCGTTCGGGTATTGCTCTCCCAAGTATTCCAGTGTGGCAACCGTGCAATAGTAGTCGTCACAGGACGCAAGGTAGGACGATACCGCGCCGTAAATACAGACGCCGAGCGAGAGCACCGCCACAAGACACGCAAGCAAAAAGCTGAGCAGTGCCGAACGCAGACCACTGCGCCGCACCGTCCGCAGACCGTATTTATCTGCCGTCACGGTATCCCCCCTTTTTTTCCTTTTGAAAAGGGGCTGCCGCGTTAAAGGCATTTTGCACAAACGGAAAAGATGCATGGCTCCCCTTGGAAGATGCAAGGCCGATTCCCCCGCGCGCGGGGGAAATGTCCGCAAAGCGGGCAAAAGGGGCCCGTCTCCGGGAGGAAAGCTGTCGGCGAAGCCGACTGAGGGGATTTGAA
>CAZESL010000095.1:0-8825 GCA_964515215.1 uncultured Eubacteriales bacterium | reverse complement strand
GCTTCGCGGACATTTCCCCCGCACGCGGGGGAATAACCTGACAAGGGGAGGCTTGGGTTTGCACTTACCCCTAACCCACCCGCCGTACGGGTGGCGCTTTATTCTTAAGTAACAGCGTTTGCTCTCACCAGAACAGAGCAGTCCAATCACAGATAAACATAGGGACGTAGGTTTTGGCAGATTTATTGCTCAATTCCAAATGTCGCTTGCAAAAGCCGATAACGCCTGTGCTTTTTAAAGCGGATAGATCATCGTGCTCAATACAGAGGCGGTATTTTCTGACTCCATTCGGTCAACACCCCGATGAAAAGAAGTGCCCCTAAACATACGATTACAATTGTAAGAATAATCACTTCCGTGTTGCGTTGGCGAAGGATATACCCTTTTTCGCTTTTTTCATAGATGGTATTTTCCACAGTCATCCCCTACCAATCAGAGTAGGCGTTGTATCCGCAAGGATACAACGCCTACTTCTCGTTAATTTATCCCTTAGTACTTCTTACGGGGAACGTAGGAAGTGTGCAGGATGTGGTGCGCTTTTTCGCAGCCGTAGCCACCCTTGAAGTACTCATCGTAGAGCATCTTGATAACGGGCGACTCGTGCGATTTACGCAGAGGCATATTGGCATCCAGATCGTACAGCACCTTTGCACGGAGAGCCTTGAGATCCACCGTGTCGCGCACGTACTGCGGCTGGATCGGCTGACCGCCGCCGTTGACGCAACCGCCCGGGCAGCACATCACTTCGACGAACGCCCAATCGGCCGTGCCGTCCTTGATGCGATCCATAACGACCTTCGCACCCGCGATACCGCTGACAGCCGCAACCTTCACCTTCGCGCCCGCGATCTCCACGGTGGCTTCCTTCAAACCGGTGGTGCCGCGCACCGCGTGGAATTCCACTTCGGTGTTGTCCTTGCCGGTGAGCCAGTCGTTCGCGGTACGCAGAGCCGCTTCCATAACGCCGCCCGTCGCACCGAAGATCATCGCCGCACCGGTATCTTCACCCAAAGGTGCATCGAACTCTTCGTCCGGCAACGCTTCAAATTTCAGACCCGCACGCTCGATCATACGACCGAGTTCACGCGTGGTGAGCGCGATATCCACATCGGGCACGCCCGCCGCGTTCTCATCGTCGCGGCCCGCTTCGAACTTCTTCGCGGTACACGGCATGATGGACACACTCACGATATCCTTCGGATCGATCCCCTGCTTCTCTGCAAAGTAGGTCTTGATGACCGCGCCGCCCATCTGCTGGGGCGACTTGCAGGTGGAGAGATGACCGAGCAGTTCGGGATAGTAGTACTCCGCGAACTTCACCCAACCGGGCGAGCAGGAGGTGATCATCGGCAGAGTGCCGCCGTTCTTCATACGGCCAAGCAACTCGTTGGCTTCTTCCACAATGGTGAGGTCTGCCGCAAAGTTGGTATCGAACACCCAGTTGAAGCCCAGACGGCGCAGAGCCGCAACCATCTTGCCTTCCACGTTGGTGCCGACCGGCATACCGAAGCATTCACCCAGCGTTGCACGCACCGAGGGAGCGGTCTGCACGACCACCGTCTTGGTCGGATCGGCAAGCGCCGCCCACACCTTATCGGTATCGTCCTTTTCGACCAGAGCGCCCGTCGGGCACACTGCGGTGCACTGACCGCAGGAAACACACGCCACGTTGGACAACTTGGTATCAAACGCGCAACCGATATGCGTATCGATACCGCGATCGTTCGCACCGATGACCGACACGTACTGCTGATTACACGCAGCCACGCAACGGCGGCAAAGGATACACTTGTTGTTATCACGCACCAGATGCGCCGTGGAGGTATCCAACTCGTAGTGCGGGTTGAAACCGTCGTAACGGCCGCTGTCTTCCACGCCGTAAGCACGGCAGAGCTGCTGCAGTTCGCAGTTGGTGGAACGCGAGCAGGACAAGCACTTCTTGTCGTGAGTGGAGAGCATCAACTCGAGGGTCGTGCGGCGAGCCTTCTGCACCTTTTCGGTGTTCGTCTGGATCTCCATGCCTTCCGCCACGGGATACACACACGCCGTAACCAGACCGCGGGTCATGGTCGCTTCCACAACGCAGATGCGGCAAGCGCCGATCTCGTTACAATCCTTCATAAAGCAAAGGGTGGGGATCTCCACACCGGCGGCACGGGCCGCCTCCAAAATGGTGGAACCCTTGGGCACGCTGACCGCAATGCCGTTTACTTTTACATTAACCATATCCATTTCAGCGTACTCCTTTCTTATTCCTTAATGATCGCATCAAACTTACAAGTGCTGATACAAGCACCGCACTTGATACATTTCGAGGTATCGATGACGAAGGGATTCTTGATCTCGCCGCTGATCGCGTTCACCGGGCACTTACGGGCACAAGCCGAGCAACCCTTACACTTGTCAGCCACGATCTTGAACTGCAACAGATCCTTACACACACCGGCGGGACATTTCTTATCCACGATGTGCGCCACGTACTCGTCGCGGAAGAAACGCAGGGTGGAAAGCACCGGGTTCGGTGCCGTCTGACCCAGACCGCACAGCGAGTTCGCCTTGATGTAGTTGCAGAGTTCTTCCATCTCATCGAGATCTTCCAGTTTGCCTTCGCCGCGGGTGATGCGCTCAAGCAGTTCAAGCAAGCGCTTGGTACCGACACGGCAGGGAGTGCACTTACCGCAGGACTCGTCCACCGTGAACTCCAGGAAGAACTTCGCGATATCCACCATACAGTTGTCTTCGTCCATGACGATCAAGCCGCCCGAACCCATCATACAACCGATAGCCGTCAGGTTGTCGAAGTCCACTTCGGTGTCGATCAGTTCTGCCGGGATACAACCGCCGGACGGGCCGCCCGTCTGTGCCGCCTTGAACTTCTTACCGTCCGGAATACCGCCGCCGATATCTTCGATGATGTGACGCAGGGTGGTACCCATCGAAATTTCGACCAGACCGGTGTTCTTGATCTTACCGCCGAGAGCGAAGACCTTCGTACCGGGAGACTTTTCGGTACCCATCGAACGGAACCAATCGGCACCCTTCAGAATGATCTGCGGAATATTGGCGAAGGTCTCCACGTTGTTTTCCACCGTGGGACGGCCGTACAAGCCCTTCACAGCCGGATACGGCGGACGCGGACGGGGCTCACCGCGGTTACCTTCGATGGAGGTCATCAAAGCCGTTTCCTCACCGCACACGAACGCACCCGCACCGAGACGGATGAACAGATCGAAATCAAAACCGGAACCGAAGATGTTCTTACCGAGCAGGCCGTACTCACGCGCCTGGTCGATAGCGATCTGCAAACGTGCCACCGCGATCGGATACTCCGCACGGACGTACACGTAGCCTTCGGTCGCACCGATAGCGTAACCCGCGATCGCCATAGCCTCGATCAGCGCGTGGGGATCGCCCTCCAGCACCGAACGGTCCATAAAGGCACCCGGGTCGCCTTCGTCAGCGTTACAAACAACGTACTTCTGATCCGCCTTATTGGGAGCGGTCAGCGCCCATTTACGGCCGGTCGGGAAACCGCCGCCGCCACGGCCGCGCAGACCCGAATCGGTGACGCACTGAATGACTTCCTCAGGAGTCATTTCGGTCAGCGCCTTACCGAGAGCGGCATAACCGTCCATCGCGATGTATTCGTCGATCTTTTCGGGGTCGATCACACCACAGTTACGCAGGACCAAACGGTTCTGCGACTTGTAGAAGGTGGTGTCGTTCAGCGAAACGTTGCCGGCGATAGCCTCTTCCTTATGCTCTTCCGCCACGTCGTCGTACACCAAACGCTGTACGGGACGACCCTTCAGCAGGTGCTCCGCCACGATCTCGTCCACGTCGCCCACTTCCACACGGCTGTAGAACGTGCCGTCGGGATGAACGATAACCACCGGGCCGAGAGCGCAAAGACCGAAACAACCGGTCTGTACCAGTTTGATCTCTTCGGTGAGGCCGTACTTTTCGATGCTGTCGGCAAACGCCTTCTGAATCGACTGACTGCCCGAAGAGGTACAACCGGTACCGCCACAAATAAGTACATGTGCGCGAATCATAATGTTACCTCCCTATCCTTAAACGGATGATTTTTTACTTATTGTTCGTAATGGTGTATTCCGCCACAGGGTTGCCACCCTTCAGGTGCTCCTCCACGACGCGGGCAACCTTGTCCGCGGTCATCTTCACGTAGGTGACGCGATCCTTGCCCGCTTCAAACACTTCAACGATCGGCTCATACTGGCACAGACCGATGCAACCGGTCTGCGACACGGTGACACTGCCCGCAAGACCCGCTTTGCTGACTTCCTCAACAAACGCGGAAAGAACGGGACGGGCACCTGCCGCGATACCGCACGTAGCCATACCGACCACGACACGCTTTTCGCTGCTGCCCTCACGCAGGGCGACCTTGTCCTGCATCTTCGCCTTGATGGCTTGCAGTTCTGCTAATGATTTCATTGTATATCTCCCTTTCTTTTGAATTACTTTATTGATATTGCTCGCGCAAAAACGCTTCTATCCATTGGAGAACTTCATAGGTATTCAGCGGTACGCCCTCCAACACTTGCCGCAACTCACGCGTATCCAGTGTGATCTCTTTCCCCTGCACCGTATGACAGAACAAGAAATCCGCATCGGGATGACCTTGAATCAAGGTAACCACCGTTTCCACCACGTCACCAAGCGGCGGACAATCAATGTGCGCCGTATTGAAACCGGCTGTTACCGTGGTGCCGTGCGTATCGGGATACTCCGCCGCCGCACGAGATACAACCGTCATTTCGCCGCCCGTCATTTCCGCCGCCATTTTCAAAAGCGGCAAGCCGAGCCCTACCTTACGGGTGGTACGCGTGGTATAAAACGGATCGGTCACGGAGCGTACGACCTCTTCAGTCATACCGCAACCGTCGTCTTCGATCACCAACGTGAGAGTCTCGCCCTCTTCCGTCAAACGGATCACCGTCAAGGTGGCTTTCGCCTTCACGGAATTTTCCGCCACATCCAAAATGTTCAGCGACAACTCCTTCAAAGGGTACCCCCTCCTTGCTTCAATCGGTGGATCAGTGCGGTGCGCACGGCCCGGTCGCTGTCATCGGCAGGTGCAAGCGAGATCGCATTCACCTTATCCTGCACGTCCCACAGGAAGTGCGCATCCGAATCCACCACCACGGTCATATCCTGCAAACCGTACGTCGTGCGGTATTCCGCGATCTTACTGCCGTCCTTAAACTCCACACAAGTGAAGTGCGGCGTGGGCGGCAACATACCGAGCGTGGCAATAATGCCGTTGGCTTCGCGATCGATATGGGCGGGATAGTACACCCCGCCGAAACGGGCAACCAACGTCTCCCCTTCCTCCAGCGACACGGTGGTCGCATTGGAGAGAAGATCGGGTTCTTGTTCACACGGGGTATCCGTCGCATCGCATATCCACTGTTCACCGAAGATATCGGTGCGGTTCGGAATACGGATACGGCGGCGGTCGATCTCCTCACTGAACGCCATCGCGGCTTCCAACGTTTCGAACAGACACATCATGTGGATATCTTCCGCCGTGGTGAGTTCCATACCCGCCACGGGAACGATCCCATGCTGTTCTGCCGCCGCAAAAAACGACGGACAGTTGCGGCAGGAATTGTGATCGGTCAACGCCATGATCTGCAGACCTGCCAGCACACCCATCCCCACGAGATTGCCGGGGGTATTGTCGTTATCCGCACAAGGCGAAAGACACGAGTGGGTATGCAGGTCGTAGTAATAGCGTTTCATCGTACCGTCATCTTTTCGTGAAGCCGTACCGCCAGTTCGTACGCCGCAAGGTCACTGACAAGCAGGCTGATGCCTTTGTCGGCGGCCGTCTTGATCACGGTGTCATCGGGTACGACCCCTTCCGCAAACAGCACACACGCGGCATCCGCCAGTGACGCGACCGCCACCACGTTGATGTTGGACATAATGGTGATCCACGCATCGTCTGCCGTAGCGCGTCCCATTACCCAACTGAGCAGATCGCCGATGTACACACCGCCGATCTCGCGGTCGCCTTCCGTCACGGTCAGTGCACGGCATACACCGTCAGCTACCAGTTCACTCACCTTCATGCCGTTCACCCTGTTCCTTACAATACTGCGTCAACTGTTCACGCATGGTCAAAAGACAATCGCACTTATCCGCCAGCCCTTTGACTACGTCTTCCGCAAACGCCCGACAGGTCGGTGCACCGCAGGAGCCGCAATCAAATCCGGGCAATTCCTTACGCAGTTTTTGGATATCCGACATCATCCGCATGGATTCCGCCATGTTATCACTGAGCCGCGAAATGGGCTGATACGTCGGGAATGATTCAAAGAAATAACTTTCGGGAATGTATTTCTTTTCTTCCTTTGAAAGCACGTTTTGCGAAACCGGCAGATATCGCCTGAGCGTCTGCAACCGTGCCTTCGCAATAAACGGATTCTGCATCGTAAGCACTCCGCCCACACAGCCGCCGATACAGGCGTTCAGCTCGATAAACTCGAGCGGGGGAATGTTGCCGTTTTCGATCTGCTCAAGCAGGTCGATCACGTTATCAATGCCGTCCGCAGCCAAATAATCTTCATTAAAGATAGCCGTTGCCTCGCCGCCCGAGGATGCCCAACCGATACCGATCACACCCGATTTGGAAAGCGATTGTATCTGTTCGGACTTCCCCATCGCGTTGATGAGCAAGAAGTAGATATCGCTGATGGAAACGACTACGTCCACCTGACTCTTGTAATCCGCAAAGCCGTTTTTAACGTAACTGGCTTTGGCGGGACAAGGAGTGATGAAACACACACCGATCTCGTCATCCTGAAGTTCCGGATGCTCACGCTTGGCTTTTTCGCGTGCCATACGTGCCGCCACTTCCATCGGCGGTAACATCTGCACGATGTTATCTTTCAGGAAGGGAAAGCGCAGGCAGATGAGCCGCATCACCACAGGACACGCCGAACTGATCGCGGGTTTGCGCACACCGTCGGTCTTCAAATACTGGCGGGTGTACGCAGAGACCAGCTCTGCCGCCTGGGAGACCTCCACCACGTCGTCAAAACCGATGCGGAGAAGACCGTCCAGAACGTAATCCACGTCATCCAGATTTTCAAACTGACCGTACAACGTCGGAGCGGGCAGTGCGATCTTCCACTTGAAGCGATCCATCGCATCCAGTTTGTTGCACACCGCCTTCTTCGCTTTGTGCGGACACACGCGAATACATTCACCGCAATCGATACACCGCGCTTCGTTGATCACGGCATGATTGTCGCGAATGCGGATCGCTTCGGTGGGACAGTGGCGCAGGCAGGTGGTACATCCGGTACACTTTTCCACATCCAAAAACACGGAATGTCCGTATGTATTCATTTGCCGTCACCGCCTTGTCTTCAGAAATTCACCCGCATGGTAATACGAGTGCCCACACCGGGAGTGGATTCGATCTCCATCGTGTCGGTATACCGCTTCATGTTCGGCAGACCCATACCGGCGCCGAAACCGAGTGAACGGATATTGTCGGGTGCCGTGGAGAAGCCCTCCTGCATCGCCTGTTCAATATCCTTGATACCGGGACCGTGATCCTCCAGTACGATCTCCACCCCGTTTTCATCCACCGTAACGTCGGCCACGCCGCCGCCGGCGTGGATCACCATATTGATCTCGCCCTCGTACATGGCGATCGACACACGGCGAATGGTATCGGGAGAGATACCGAGTTGCCGCAGGTTCTTCTTCATCATCACCGACGCCTGGCCCGCCGAAGTAAAGTTAGCACCGTCCACGTCAAAGTGGAATGTCAACTGTTCACTCATGCGCGCACCTTGTTTCCCACAAGGCCGTTGCTGTAGAGAATACCGCACGCCTCGTACATCCGCTTGGTCGTGCAGAGAATGACCACACCGCTTTCTTTCGCGAGTTCGATCATCTCCGCCGTCGGCTTTTTGGAGCGGACGAATACGATACAGTGCATATCCATCATCTCCGCCGTGCGGATCACCTGCGAGTTGACCAAACCGGTCATCAACACCGCCTGATCTTTCACGTATGCCAGTACATCGCTCATCATATCACTGCCGCAAGCGGAGTACACGTGGTTCTCCAGCCCGTCTTCGCCGCAAATGACTTCGGCATCCAGCAGTTCTTTCATGGTACGGATCTTCATCGACTATCCCTCTAAAAAGCAGATTTTAGTCCCGGTACTTCGCCAGAATGTCGGGAATATCCTTCACCGTCAAACGGCCGTACACTTCCTCGTTCACCGTGAGGACCGGAGCCAGACCGCACGCACCGATGCAACGGCACGCCGTCAGAGAGAACTTACCGTCCTCCGTGCACTCGTCGGCACCGATACCGAGCAGTTCGCTGAGTTTATCCATCAGGTCACCCGCGCCCTTAACGAAGCAAGCGGTACCCAAACAGACCGAGATGTCGTACTTACCCTTGGGCGACAGTGCAAACTGCGCGTAGAAGGTAGCTACACCGTAGACCTTCTCCATGGGAACATCCATACCTTCGGCGATCATCTTCTGCACCTCGTAGGGCAGATAGCCGTAGATTCCCTGTGCCTCCTGCATGACCGCCATCAAGCGACTCTTGTCGTGACGGTTTTCCGCAATCACTTTCTGCAGGCGAGCTTCCTGTTCGGCTGTCCCATTAAAGGGAAGCTTACTGATTTTCTTTTGCATGAACCGAATCCTCCTTATTTGTTTCCGTGTGCAACGCGCAACACGCCCATTACACACCATCGTACATCATTATAGCACACAAATTTAAAATATGCTATAGGTAAATTGAAAAAAATCCGTGTTTTT
>CAZESL010000094.1:0-8924 GCA_964515215.1 uncultured Eubacteriales bacterium | reverse complement strand
ATATTCACAAAACACAAGGAGAGAATGTACCGCTCAAGATACATTCTCTCCATTTTTATCCCTATGACCACCCGCCCTACGGGTGGCTTTTCTGCGTCAATACAGTATTTTCGTCTTCGTATGCAGGTCGGGGATCGGGCGGTCGAACACGCATACGTCGATATCGTCGACCGAGCAAAGACGGTAGAGTGAGCGGCGGCCGAACTTTTCGGCATCGCACAGGAAAACGCTGCACGCCGCATTTTTCAGCATCAGTTCGCGAATGTGGTTTTCCTCCAGGATAGGGTCGTATATGTACCCTTCGCGGTCAACGCATTGCGAGGAGAAAAACAGAATATCGGGATAGATGTTCACGACCGTGCCGTATGCCTGCTCGCCCGCCAGCACGACCGAGCGGTTGACCGACGTGCCGCCGATACAATGCGTTTGGATCCCGTAGTTCACCGCGTTGATGGCGGTCTGCATATTGTTCGTAAAGAGGATCATATCCTTGTGCTTGGCAATATACGGCACCATAAACCCCGCCGTAGTGGAGCCGTCCAGCATCACCGTTTGTCCGTCGTGTAAAAGCGCGGACGCGGCTTTGGCGATCTTGCGTTTTTCCGCGATATTTTTTGCCATGCGGCTGGTGAGCGGAACGGCGTGATTCAGCTCCTTGAAGATGGACGCGCCGCCGTGCGTGCGGCGGATGAGATACAGATTTTGCAAGCGGGTCAGATCCCGTCGGATGCTCGACGGTGAGGTGTAGGTTACCTCCGCCAGCCGTTCCACACTCATAAACCCTTGCTCTTCCAGCAACGCCAGTATCTGCTCCTGCCGTTTAGTGATGCTCATTTCAAGCGCTCCTTTGCTCGTTTTTTAAAAAATAGTGCTTATTTGCCCGTTTTGCCGCCACATATTGCATTAATTTCGCGCATACGCTATACTCATTATACGGTTTTCAACGCCGCTGTCAATAGCCTGCGGCGAAACCGATATCGGAAAAGGTGGAAAACGAAAATGAAACTGTTTATTGATACGGCAAACGTGGACGAAATTCGGCGCGCCAACGACCTTGGCGTGATCTGTGGTGTGACGACCAACCCCTCACTGATCGCGCGCGAAGGCCGCGACTTTTTCGAGGTGATAAAAGAGATCACCGAGATCGTGGACGGCCCCATCAGCGCCGAGGTCATCTCTCTTGAGGCTGACGCGATGGTCAAAGAGGCGCAGGAACTTTACGCAAAGATCAACAACCCCAATACGGTGATCAAGATCCCGATGTGTGCCGAAGGGCTTAAAGCGACCAAACGGCTCACGGCGATGGGCATCAAGACCAACGTGACGCTGATCTTCTCCGCGGCGCAGGCGCTGCTGGCAGCCAGAGCGGGCGCAACCTTCGTCAGCCCCTTCGTCGGTCGACTGGATGATATCGGTCAGGACGGCGTCGCCCTTGTCAAGGACATCGCGGACATCTTCAAAACGTACGGCATCAAGACCGAGATCATTGCGGCGTCTATCCGCAGCACGACTCACGTACTGGAGGCGGCGCGAGCGGGAAGCGACATCGCCACGGTTCCCGCAAAGGTGATCGAGAGCATGATCGGCCACCCGCTGACCACGTCCGGAATCGAACGGTTCCTTGCGGACTGGAAAACGGTGGAAAACAAGTGAAGAATGTAAAAAATCGCTGTTCGAAAGAACAGCGATTTTTTACGTCTTTTACACACCTTCTATCGTCATACCTTCGGGGGCGTCCACCGTGAGGTCCAGGCCGTATGCCGTCTGCTCCCACGAAACCGAAAGGGTGCCGAGCGGGGTCTCGATGCTGCCCTTCGCCCACGGGAGATCCTCCGGTACTTTCGGGTCGATGACCACGTGTCGCCAGCCCGCAGAATCGGGGTGTTGCTTCATACCGAGCAAGTGGGTGAACAGGGTACGTACACCGCCGCCGTACATCGGGTGATCGTGCGAAAAGCCGCCCGTCCAGTGTTCCCACAATGCGGTGCCGCCTCGCCGCTTTTGGTAGAGGTAACTGCCTGCATCCTCGCTTGTCAGCAGTTTCAGTACCGTGTTGGCGTGGTCGTACTCGAACAGCACTTCGAACAAGAGGTCGGTTGCCAAAAATCCCGTGTCAAAATGTCCGAGTGCGTCGTAGTAGGCCGCCGTTTTGTCCGCAAGTTCCTGCCCTGCCAGCCCGCACCAGATGGCAAAGGCACTGCCGCCGTATTCCACGGGGAAGTCGCCGTCCACCAAAAAGTCACGGCGCACGGCCTCTTCCGCCATCGCACGACGAGCAGCAAACCCCGCCGCTTTTTCCGCTTGACCGACAAGGGGGGATATTTTTTCAAGCAACCGCATACATTGGATGTAATAGCAGGTGTTCACAAAGGCGGCAGGGGGCAGGGGCTGTACCGCCCAATCCCCCAGACACCAGCCCTTTTCTTCTTCGCGGGTGATCAGGCCGTTTTCCATGCGGGTGTCCAGATAGTTCATCCAGCGGCACATGGACTCAAAACAGCGGCAAAGCATATCCACGTCGCCGTACTGACGGTAGTACGCCCACGGTACCAACACGATCGCACAGCCCCAACCGCCGGGGCCGCCGCCACCGCCCATCAGCGGGGCGGTGTGTTGCACGTGACCGCCCACCGTGTCCTGACAATCTAAAATGTCCACGATCCACTTTTCGTAAAACACCTTCGCGTCCAGCATCATCATGGCGGCGGGGGCGCACACCTGCCCGTCGCCCGTATACCCCAACCGCTCGCGGTGCGGGCAGTCGGAGGGAATGCTGCCGTGCATGTTGTTGAGTTGTGCGCGCACGAACGCATCCCGCAGGAAGGTCATACCCTCGTGCGGCACTTCAAAGGTGGCGGCGACGGTAACGTCACTGTGAATTACGAGCACTTCGGCGGTGTCAATATCGCCTGCCACGTCAAAATAGCGGAACGCGTGCCACACGAAGGTGGGTTCAAACGCGCGAGTGGTGCCGTCTGCCACGAACACGTCCTCCATGATCTGCGGCTTGCCGTTCTTCGACACGCAGTGACCGCCCGCCGTGTGAAAGTTTAACTCTCCTTCGGGGGATAGGTTTTCGGCAAAGCGCAAGGTGATGCGCTCACCTGCCGCGGCGTGGGTGGTCACCCGCACCACACCGCTGACGTTTTCGCCCACGTCCCACACGGTACGCCCGTTCACCGTGTGCAGTTTCTGCGGGGTGACGGTGCGGATCACGCGATCAGGGGTGCCCACGGCAGGGCACAGTGCCGTTTCGGGGGCGGGGAGTACGGTCACGGGATGCTCCTCACCCGTGACGGCGGCAGGGTCGATCACCTCACCGTAAAACAGGTTGCAGTAGCGGATAGCGCTCTCGTGCCACCGCTCACTGCCGTCCGAAAAAACGGTGCAGTCCCCTGCGCGCAGGGTATAGATCGTCTTTAAATACTCACCGAACGAGGTGTCACCCTCCTCGGTCTTTTCGTGCTGGCGGTAAAAGCCGGGGGCCAGCGTCACGGTCAATTCGTTTTCGCCGATCTGCAGCAGTGCCGCCACGTCAAAGGTGTGGTAATACACCCGATGGGTGGTGACGTCGTATAAGGGGTATTGCAAGACCGAAAGGTCGCGCGGCTCGTAATCGGTTATGAACGGCAAAAAGCGGGCATCGGTGACGGGCGCGCCGTTGATACGCGCTTCAAAATAACCGAGTCCCGTAATCGTCAGGGTAGCGCCGTCGGTCGCGTTTACGCAAAAACGGCGGCGAATGACGGGAACGTCTGCGCGATCGGTACCGATCCAGCGGGCTTCGGGATGAAACATAATACCACACCTCTCTACAAAAACAAGGGGGTAGATACCAAAATCTGCCCCCTTTTATAAAATCACACGTTGAAACGGAACAGCACGATGTCGCCGTCCTTCATCACGTATTCCTTGCCCTCCGAGCGGACGAGACCTTTTTCCTTCGCGGCGGTCATCGAGCCGCACGCCATCAAGTCGTCGTAGGCGATCACCTCGGCACGGATGAAGCCGCGCTCAAAATCGGTGTGGATCTTACCCGCTGCCTGCGGTGCTTTGGTGCCGTTGGTAATGGTCCACGCACGCACCTCGGGCTGTCCCGCGGTGAGATAGGAGATCAACCCCAACAGACGGTAACTTGCTTGGATCAAACGGTCAAGACCCGAGTGGGCGAGACCCAACTCTTCCAAGAACATCTGCTTTTCTTCCGCGTCCATATCCGCGATGTCCGCTTCCATCTGCGCGCAGATGGGAAGCACTTCCGCGTTTTCGGCGGCGGCGAGTTCCTGCACCTTTTTATACAGCGGGTTGTCGTTCAAACCGTCGGTGAAATCCCCTTCGCTGAGGTTGGCCGCATAGATGACGGGTTTGGCGGTGAGCAACGGCGTGGTCGCGAGGATCGCTTCTTCCTCAGGCGAGGTGATGAGGGCGCGGGCGGGTTTGCCGTCGGTCAGCCCCTGAAGCACCGTCTTGAGATAATCGTATTCGCCCTGCAGGGTCTTATCCCCCTTCAAGGCTTTGGCGGTGCGGTCGATACGGCGCTCCATCGTTTCCATATCCGCAAAGATGAGTTCCAGATTGATGGTCTCGATATCGCGCAGAGGATCCACGCTGCCCTCCACGTGAATGATATCGTCATCTTCAAAACAGCGCACGACGTGTACGATGGCGTCCACTTCGCGAATGTTGGCGAGGAACTTATTGCCCAGTCCTTCACCGCGGCTGGCACCCTTCACCAATCCCGCAATATCCACGAATTCGATCACGGCGGGGGTGACTTTCACGGGGTTATACATCTCTGCCAGACGGTCCAGACGCTCGTCCGGCACCGCCACCACGCCCACGTTTGGATCGATGGTGCAGAAGGGGTAGTTTGCGCTCTGCGCGCCCGCGTTGGTGATGGCGTTAAACAGTGTGGATTTGCCGACGTTCGGCAACCCGACGATACCGAGTTTCATTATATATACTCCTTAACATACAGTTTACCGATTTATTATAGCGTATACCATCGCGTTTTGCAAGAGGAAAGGAAAGAAAACCTCATGCATTGTTTTTAAAAAGCCGATATACTAAGGACGAGAGGTGAAAACGATGACCTATTTGATTGCTTTTTTAGAGGGAATGATCACCTTCATTTCCCCGTGTCTTTTGCCGATGCTGCCGATCTATGTTTCCTACTTTGCGGGCGGCGGGGAGCGCAGTACGAGTAAGACGCTCACGTGTGCGCTCGGTTTTGTTGCATTTTCGTATCGACGAATCGTATCCTTGGAAACACCGGTAATTTCAGCCAGTCTTTCTCGCGATATGTCTTGTTTCAATCGCTCTTGTTTCATTTTACGAGCAAACACGGCCAGCACTTCGTCCGGCTGTATTTGTACAATGTCATTGATGTTTTCGGGTGCTGTCATACCGGGATAATTTTTCCCGTTATTCAGCATGCGAAAAAGTTAATCCTTAGTTCTTGATCCCAATGCCGGAGGTGTAAGAAAACGCGAAGTTAAAAATCAAAGGGTTAAAAATGCAGGGAAAAGAGATTTTTAACATAAGCAACACCTCCTGTCGTAAAATGCCGTTAGATAAGTAATTTTTACCTCCGGCGACAGGACCCGCTGATACAAATGAAAAGAGTACGCCCTTGGTTAAGATAGGGTGTACTCTTCAGTAAACATTTGTGCAGACTAAGCTGCTTCGATAATAAAAAATATCGTACAAATCCTATGTTCAATTTTCTGAAAGGGTATTTTGCCCCTTTCAAGATACCATTGCAAGAAACGATGTGCTGAGTTATACAGCAAGAAACATTATACCCTTGCGGGCAAGACATACAAACGTAACAACGTGTGCAATGTGGACGAACCACTGTGCTTTGATAAGCGGCGCACAAAAATCAATAGTGCCTCAAAGCTCGGAAACTGTTAGAAATCTGATAACTGTACTCGGTTCAAGACCAAACTTTGAAACTACACCTAATTACTTAGGTTGATTTTATTATAATAGGAAAAAGTTCCTAAGTCAATGAATAAACTGTAAATAATAAAACCAGCAAACTGACATAACTTTATGAATACTACATGTATGGCAGAAAAGCCCTGCAAAACTTTTAGTCTTGCAGGGCTTCATTTACCAGTAAAGATTTATTATTTTCCAAGTTGCTCTAAGCCTGTTCCATCAACATTTATTTTCATAAGAATTTGGTTTTGTTCAAAAAACAAATAATCTCCAACAATATCGACTGCTTCAACTGCACCTTCAAAAACACAGATGTTACTGATGGACGAAGTTAAAACATCATATATCTTTAACGAATAGGTGCTGCCTTCACGATGTGAATAGAAAATCTTATTGTCTACTGCGTTCAATATCGTTACGTCGCCGGAGCCTTCGTTTAGGGTTGCAACAGTAGTTGTTTCGCTTGCATCCAATTTTGTTTTAGTCAATCTCTGGGAATGACCGTCTCCGCTTACTATGTAATAAACAAAATCATCATAGATAACGTGAGATTCCATCGGCTTGCAGATTGCCGTCAGATTTGAACCGTCTGTACTTATGCGATAAAGTGTTTGGTCGTCACCACAGTAGGCATATAGGTTGCCGTCGGAAACTTTAAGATCATAGAAATTTATAAAATTGTCTCCATGAACAATTCGTTCTAGGCTGGTTGTATCTTTCTTTACTCTATATAGACCGGTAGCCGCAAAATAAATATATTCATCGTCTGCACAGGTCTGGGAAATACCGAAGAATTCGCTTGTGGAGGCACTACCAATAATCGATTCATTTGCCACATATCCGTTTGCGCCCTTGAAATAATTAGGTGCAGTTGCAATATCAATTCGGTCTGCAATTCTCCCGTAGCTTAAATACAAATAACCATTGTTAATGTAAAGATCCGAAAATCCCCCATTACTTTGTGCCCACAATTCTTCGGACTCTTGACCGTTCATATTCATTCTGCACAACTTGCCTTCGCTGCTCGCGGAGTCACTATAAGCGTAATAAATATATCTTCCGTCGGTAGTTGCGATAGAATTATTTACGCCCAGTTTCTCATATTCCGGCATCGGCTCTCTTGTGTTCGAGGGTTTATCAGAATTATTCTCAACTGTTTCCTGTGTTCCATTCGTATCTGTACTGCCGCCTACCAGATTTTCTGTTTTGTCGCCACATCCACCAAGCATACAGCATATCAAAACCACCATCAAAATTATAGATATTACTTTTTTCATCACTATTACCTCCGATTTTATGCTTTGTAATATTGTGCATATACCCAATATGCCCATTCTCTATCTGTGAAGTTTGCAGGGCGTTCTTGTGCCACATCGAAACCACCACCGAAAGACATTAAGAAGAATTTATGGAAGATGGTATCTGCATCATATGGAATTAGTTCTAAACAGCGACGAACTGATTTAAAATCACCCAAATAATACATTTTCCTTTGTGGCATCTCTCGATATAAGAACAGACCACGATACAGACCGTCTTCATCTACAATAGCAATGCCGATTGGTGATACTATTGCTAATCGTTCCAACTGATTTCCAATGTATACTTCTTTGTTTTTTCGCAAATTTTCTTCAAAGTCTATTTCTTTTCCCTTCCGCTTAAAAGCACGGCTGTCATACTGTTCTTGGCTCATTGAACCTTCAAAAAGTCTTTCTTTGTTGGTGGTAGAGAATTGCCCTTCCAATGTGTTCAAAAACTTTTCTCTACTATCAATTTCCGAACGAAATGAAGAAATTTCGGCTTGTATATCACCTTCTGATAATGTTGAATATTTTTTTATAACTCTTTCTGAATGCTCATAGAAAATAAATTCAGCCAAACCGTATGATTTGTTTTCCTCAATTCCTGCGTTATATATCATACGTAAATTTGGATCGGTACATAGTTGAAACACATCGGAACCGGTTACCTGTCTTTCAATCATTGGTTGCAGTCGCAAGTGAATGATATTATCCTCGTCTTTTTGCAATCTTTCAAAAGGAGTGTGCGAAATACAGTATTCGTGAAACTTATAAGAAGGATCAACCTTGTTCATCTTACGAGCTTCAAATACAGCCCAAAACCCATCTATGTAATTCCACCAATCTGCTATGTTTTGCTTTTGGCAATGAGATTTATATTCATTAAGTTGCGCTATTATAGATTCTCTCTTGGCAAGCATCGTTTCGGCTTCGGTGTGTTGCTTTTTAACATTAAATCTTGCTCTAATTTCTAAAATAACAAGTAGAAAGAATAGCCCGCCAACAATGCACTGCGAAAGCGTATCCACTTTGTAATTAGCTGCCGGTGGATAAACATATTTTGCAACAAAGGGGAGCAAATTCATAACAACCCAAAATCCAAACACAAAAAGAATAAATCTATTAAATTCGCGCGATACGCCTTTTAAATAATAGTATTTATTGGCACTTTTTAAGTCATATTTGATTAGTTCCTCTCCTAATTGTCGTATTTTCTCTTTAACATCATTATTTTCCTTCATTCCGATCCCTCACAAATAAAAAGTGCGGCTACCGAAGTAACCGCACAAAAAAGCAAACTCCGATAGTCGCCAAACTATATCAACACAAGGAGCTTTCGCACATTCGCACTGATGGAATTTGCATTTTTATCAAATTCACAGTGCGATGTCAAAAGGGCATAATATCCCCTTATGAAATCACTCTTTTATGTTGTGTCTTATAGTTTGGCTTATACATTATACCACTTGCATATTGATTTTACAATATTTTTCCTATATTTTTTCGGACGGTAAAAAAATCCCACCTCTGAAAAGTGTTCAGAGATGGGATTTATAATTTATACCATATTGGGTGTTGCAAAGGCTTTTTCTCGTTGTCAATTTGCCGCTTTCGATTTCACGCTCTACACCATTTTTACACCATTCCTGCGGGGAATTGCATAAATTTATATGGAGT
>CAZESL010000093.1:0-9072 GCA_964515215.1 uncultured Eubacteriales bacterium | reverse complement strand
AAAAGGTAAAAACGGCGAATGGGTGCGCGTGGTGCTGGACCTCGCGTGGTTTACGGAGAAAACGGGCGGCGAATTCAACCCCGCCTCCTTCAACTTTTTCCGTATGTACCTTTCGGTTCCGAAAAACTACCCCGATGAACGGCTGACCATGAAGTTCTGCAATCTGCGGCTGGTGGATATGACACAGCCGCTGACCGAAGAGGACGCTCCCGCTCTTGGTGACGGCACCTTCGAGCCCGAAGCCCCCGTGTTCGAAGTGCAACCCTCGTGGGGCGGTTACACCACCGATACGGCGGTCGTTGCGGGCTACAATCTGCGGGAATACGCCGTGGAACACGATATGCTGCCGGTCAGCGACTGGTCGCCCGTTATCCAAAGTTTGCTGTACGGTTTGTCGGCTCGCGGCGGCGGAGCGCTGTACATTCCCGCCGGCACGTATCCTTGCTACGGTGAGATCATCCTGCCGCCGGGCTGTACGTTGCAGGGTGACTGGATCAACCCCGAAGAAAGCGTGGAGATCCAGGGGACGATCCTGGCGGTCTATGCGGGTAAAAACACGACCAACGGCGCCTTTATCACGATGGGGAACAACGCCTACATCCGTTCGATGGCGTTCTGGTACCCCGAACAGACGGAGGACGATCCGACGCCATACCCCTACACCATCTCGATGGCGACCACCACCCATCTGAAGGATATCACGCTGGTCAACTCCTATTATGGCATTGTCATTACGGGAACGGGTGCCAGCTGTCCCGATATGGAAAGCATCTACGGCACGCCGCTCGCGTGCGGTCTGGATATGGATATGATCTCGGACTCCTACGGCATGGAGAACGTCAACTTCGCACCGGAATACTGGATCAATTCGGGGCTTGCCGGTGCACCTGCTTCGGCCGAGGCGGAGGAGCGTCTGCGTGATTATCTTTACTACAGTGCGACCGGTATGGTCATTCGCCGTATGGACTGGTCGTGGACGACCTACACCACCATTAAGGGCTATTCGGTGGGCCTCCACTTTGCCCTTTCGAACGGCGGCGAGTGGTACCCCAACGGGCAATGCTACGACATCACGCTGGAGGATTGCTACACCGCCTTGCAGGTGGACGGTGTCGGCGGTGCCGGTATGGTGATGAACCGCTGTAACATCAAGGACTGCGAATACGGCGTGTTCTTCGCGGGGAACGGCCGCTTGTTCTTCCTCGATTCCGAAATCGAAGCCAACGTTGCCGCCACGCTCAGCGGTGAGCAGGCAAAGCTGTCCTTCCTTTCCTCGGTCATTCGCCGCGGTGCGGTGAACGCCAAGGCGGGCTGGCTTACGGTGCTCGACACGAAATTCCTCACGGCCGCCCCGCAGGTGTCCCTGTTGCAGGGAACGCAGGCGGCGGTGATGGCGGCGGCGACCGATGCGTGGGGCGACGCCATCACGGTGGAGAACAAAGCGTACTGCTTGCTTGTGCAGGAGGACGAAAACCCCCTCACCGAAACGGCACCCGTCATCTCCCGTGAAGCGGGACTCTATCAGCATCACCGTCCTGCCTCTTCGGCCGTTACGGTGGCAGAACTTGACAACACGGGTGCTACCGACGTGTCCGAAGCGTTAAACGCGTTGCTTTCGGCGCAAGCGGCGACGGGCGGCACGGTATTTCTGAAACCCGGTTTTTACCGCATCGACCACGCGATCACCGTCCCCACGGGGGTGGAGTTGCTCGGCTCTCTCGATTTCGGGCAGGCGGAACTGTATAACGGTGTCGGCTCGATCCTGCAGATCTATCACGGTAAAAACCAACCCGACGAAGCCACCATCATTTTGGAAGCGGGTGCGGGCCTGCGCGGTGTGCAGATCAACTACCCCGAGCAGAATATTCAGGCAGACGGCAACTTCGTCCCGTATGCTCACACGGTGCAGGGGCGCGGTGACGGGGCGTACGTCATCAACGTCAGCAGCCGCAACAGCTGGAGCGGCGTGGACTTTATGACCTATCGCTGCGATAACCACTACATCGACTCCTTCCGCGGCAACGCGCTGAAAAGTTTCGTCGCGGTGGGCGGCGGTGCCGAAAACGGTGTGGTGCGCAACTGTCACTTGCAATATACCTCGTGGATCTACGGTGACGACGGTACCCGCGGCGGTTGGCCGCGTGTGGTGGACGGTGACAACGCGGCACGCGAAGCGTGGAGAATGGATCTGTACATCTTCTCGGGCCACAACCTCGATTGCTACACCATCGGCCACGTGAAGAATCAACTCCACTTCGGCAATATGAACTATTGCGGCTACACGGGCATCAACGTGATCCCCGAAGACACGGGTCTTGCGGACGTGACCGTGTGGGGACAAAACACCGACTGCTGCACCATTTCGATGAATATCGAAGCCGCCGAGCGGGTGGATTTCATCAGCCTGCAGACCACCGCGTTCACGTGGATAGCGGAACGGCAGGAAAAAGAGATGAACCTCATTCATCTCGGTAAGGATTGCGACATCACGGTGAACGTGTTCGGTGCGGCGCTGTATGAAAACCCCGACTATATGTTTGACGTGGAAAACGGCACGCTGAACATTTTTGGTGCGGTGTATATGAGCTCGGTGCCGCTTGCTTTGATAGGCGATAACGCGAAGATCAATCTGGTGGACTTTTATATGACCACCTACGACAGCGGTTTTGACGATATCGTGCCGCCGCCCGAGGTGCCTTCGACCATCAACAATCCGCAAAATATGGCGGTCTCCTATTCCTTCTATGCCAAACCGTTGGCGGCGGCGAATACGCTCGGCAAATACCGGCACGTATATGAAGCGTCGCTCGGTTTCCGTATGGACGTCGCGGAGAATATGCAGATCCCTGCCGACGGGGATATCGTCTTCAGCGAAGCGTTTACCGATTACGGTGCGCTGTCCGAAGAACAGCAAAAGGTGGTCACCCTCCTCTCGGGTAAGGGCGGCAGCGTAACGCCGCGTCGCGGCAACTTGCAGATCACCCACGCGAAGAACACCTTTATGGCCGCCATCTCTGCCGCCGATCAGTTCGAGTTGACGAAAGGCAGTTACCGTCTGGAAACGCGTGTCAACCTTGAAAGCATGCGTGAGACGGCGGGCAGCAGTTTCACCTTTGCGGTGTATAACCAAAAGGGCGCGACCATGCCGCTCGCACGGTTTATGAAAGACGGCAGTTTTGAAGTGAAGAGCGCCGACGAATGGAAAAAGGTCGGCACCTTCACGGTCGGCACGTGGTACCGCTTGGGTGTCGTGGTGGATATGGATAAAGGCACCTACGCCGTCAGCCTGATGGACGATAACTACAATACCGTGGCGGCAAGCGGCGCACAAAACCTTGCGACGAGTGCGATCACGGGTATGTGGATGTACGTCGAAGCCGAAACCGGCGACGAGGGTACCAAGACGGTAGCGCAGGTGGACTACGTGGCGGTGATCGCCACCGCCGAAGGCTACGGAATGACGGGCGACGTGAACGGCGACGGAAAGGTGGATTCCACCGACGCCCGCCTGACTTTGCAGTATGCGGTGAAGAAGATCACGGCGTCGGCACTCTCCGTCGGTGCGGCGGACGTGAACGGCGACGGTAAAGTCGATTCCACCGATGCACGCCTTATTCTGCAATACGCAGTGAAAAAGATTTCAAGCTTCCCTGTTTCTTAAATCAGGGACTCTACACTCTCTTATCCCCGATGCGGCAAAAGCCGCATCGGGGTATCGGGCAACGAAAAAGAGCGGCGAAAGCCTCACTTTTTCGCCGCCCGCGCCTGCGGGCGTTTTATCCGCAGGCTGTCGCCTGCTCGACGCGCAGGGGAACCCTGACGGTTCCCCCGCACACACCCCCTCCCTCCGTTTTATCGGTTTGCGAGGGGACTACACTCTCTCCCCCCCGATGCGGCAAAAGCCGCATCGGGGCATCTCCTATAGGAGGCTTTTGTATGAAACGGATGTTGGCGATTTTACTTTGTGCGGTGTTGCTGTTACCGACCGCCGCGATGGTGTCGTGGGCGGCGAGCGGGGCGTATACCGCGCTCGTCTCGATTCCGTATGCCTATAACGGTACGCGGGTGGTGGATGTGCGCAACGAGATATTCGCGTATGGTACGACCTTTGATCCCATTGACCTCACCGCCTATGGGTATCCCGCAAGCGGCAGTCTTTCGGCGGGCAAACTCGGCTTGCAACTTGACGTGTGTGTATCGGGTACGGCTGATGTCGTTGCCTCAATAGGGGACGGGTATATATCGGGACAGTTGGAACTCACCTCATCCGGTGGGTGCGATGTAGACGAGATCGGTGTATCCCCCACTCAGTTGTCGTGGTGTGCCAACGAATGGTCACGCGCGGTGATCGACCTTGCCGACTTTTATAAAAGCGGGTCTGGTGCGTTCGATCCCACCAACCTGAACTATATGCGTATCTACATCGGCGTTAGCGATGCGTATACCTATCAATCCGCGTGCATCAAAATTGCCAACGTGCAGATCGTGGATCTGACCGCACCGCTGGATACGGTGCCGACGCTCGGCGACGGCACGGCGGGAGATGAAAAACCGACGACCGACAACCCTTACGATGCGCCCGGATACAAAGAACTGGCGGCGTTCCCGTATGTTGCGGAGACGCTGACCGCCGCATCGGGCGAAGTACTTTCCGTCGGTGTCAGTACCGCCGCACCGATCGACCTTACGCAATGGGGTTTTCCCGCAAGCGACCTTCCGGAGGAGGGAAAACTGGGTCTTCAGTTTGATTGCTACATCAGCGGCGATACCAACGCGATGAAACTGCTGGAAAACGGCAGGGTGAGCGGCCAGATGGAAGTTACCTCTTCGGGTGCTTGTGATAAAAATGAAATTGCCCTGAGCCTTACAAACCACCTGAAAGGACAGGCGGGGGAGTGGACGCGTAACGTTATGGACTTTGCGTGGTTCACGACCGAAACGGGCGGCACGTTTGATCCCACCGCATTCAGTTACCTGCGTTTGTATTTTTCGCTGTTGCAGGACTATGCCGGGGAACGGGTGGAAATACGCATTCGTAACGTACGCGTGGTGGATCTGACACAGCCGTTGACGGAAGACGAGGCTCCCACCCTCGGCAACGGCACTTTTGCGGTGGACCCGCCGCAATTTACCGTGCAGACACCTTCTGCCGAATGCGTGACCGATACGGCGGTGGTGGCGGGATACAACGTGGTGGAATATGCCGAAACGCACGGGCTTCTGCCGGTGGAGGATTGGACGCCCGTTATTCAAAGTTTGCTGTACGGCCTTTCGTGGAACGGCGGCGGTATGCTGTACCTTCCGGCGGGCGTGTATCCCTGCTACGGGGAGATCGTCGTGCCGACGGGGTGCACCTTGCAAGGCGATTGGGTGAATCCCGACGTCCGCGCAACGTCGGAGGGCACGGTGCTTGCCGTGTGTACCGATACGAGCAGCGCGCCGTTCGTCACGCTGTCGAACAACAGTTACTTGCGTAGCATGGCGTTTTGGTATCCCGACCAACGTGCCGAAGATCCCATAAACTACCCCTATACCATTTCGACGGGTACGAACACCCATTTGAAGGATATCACGTTGGTCAATTCCTATGCGGGTATCACCTTCCGCGGCGGCAGTTGTCCCGATATGGAGAATATCTACGGCACACCGCTCGCAGTCGGTATGGATATCGATATGTGCACCGACTCGTACGGTATGGAGAACGTGAATTTTGCCCCCGAGTATTGGGTGAATTCCGCACTTCCGAACGCGCCGCTTACCTATGCCGAGAAAAAGGCGTTGTACGACCATCTGTACACCAATGCGACGGGTCTGATCGTGCGCCGTATGGACTGGTCGTGGACGACCTACTCCACCGTTAAGGGGTATGCGGTCGGTATTCATTTTGCCAAATCGAACGGCGGCGACTGGTATCCCAACGGCCAATGCTACGACCTGCGGCTGGAAGACTGCCATACCGCCCTGCTCGTGGACGGTGTCGGCGGTGCGGGCATGGTGTTAAACGGGGTTACCGTAAACAATTGCGCGTACGGCATTCGCAATCGCGGCACGGGCAAACTGACCGTGATCGCGGCAGACGTGGCGGCGGATACCGCCGTGATATCCGAGAATGCAAGCGGACGGCTCTCCCTGCTGTCTTCGGTGATCCGTCGCGGCACGTTTACCGTGCGCGGCGGTCGCGTTACCGTGCTCGATACCGTGTTTCACACGGCGGGCGAGCAGATCACATTGGAATCCGCGGCGCAGGCGGCTCTGCTCGCGGCGGTGACCGACGCCGACGGCAACCGCGTGACGGTGAACAACAAAGCGTATTGCCTTCTGGCACAGGAGGACGAAAACCCCATAACCGAGGAAATGCCCGTCATTTCCCGCGAAGAGGGCTTATATCAGCATCATCGCCCTGCGTCTTCGGTGGTGACGGTCGCCGCACTGGATAACACGGGCGAGACCGACGTGTCCGAAGCGTTGAACGCCCTGCTTCAGGCGCAGGCGCAGACGGGCGGTACCGTGTTCCTGAAACCCGGTTTTTACCGCATTGACAACCCCATCACCGTCCCCACGGGGGTGGAGTTGCTCGGCTCGCTCGATTTCGGTCAGGCGGAACTGTTTTACGGTGTCGGCACCATCCTGCAGATCTATCACGGCAAAGATCAGCCCGACGACGCGACGATCATTCTGGAAGCGGGCGCGGGACTGCGCGGTGTACAGATCAACTACCCCGAGCAGAATGTTCAGGAGGACGGCAACTTTGTTCCCTACGCCCACACGGTGCAGGGGCGCGGTGACGGCGCGTACGTCATCAATGTCAGCAGTCGCAACAGTTGGAGCGGCGTAGATTTTATGACCTATCGGTGCGATAACCACTACATCGACTCCTTCCGCGGTGCGGCACTCCAAAGCTTCGTCGCGGTGGGCGGCGGTGCCGAAAACGGCGTGGTACGCAACTGCCATTTGCAATACACCTCGTGGACGTACGGTGACATGGGCACGCGCGGCGGCTGGCCCCGTGTGGTAACGGGCGACAGCACGGCGCTGGAGGCGTGGCGTACGGACTTGTACGCCTACGCCGCACACAATTTGAACTGTTATACCATCGGCCACGTGACCGATCAACTCCACTTCGGCAATATGAACTATTGCGGGTACACGGGCATCAACGTCGTTCCCGAAGAAACGGGACTGGCAGACGTCACGATCTGGGGACAAAACTCCGACTATTGCACGGTCTCCATGAACGTGGAAGCCGCCGCGCGGGTGGATTTCATCAATCTGCAGACTACCGCGTTCACGCGGGTGCCCGAAAAACAAGTGGCGGAGATGAATCTGATCCATTTGGGCGCGGATTGCGACATCACGGTGAACGTATTCGGTGCGGCGCTCTATGAAAATCCCGATTACATGTTTGACGTGGAAAACGGCTCCTTGAACGTTTACGGCGCGGTGTATATGAGCTCGGTGCCGATGACCGATCTCGGTGCAAACGGCAAGGCCAATTTGGTGGATTTCTCTCTGGGGTGGTACGACAGTGCATTTGACGATCTGACCCGCCCGAGTGAGTTGACGGCGGCGGTACAAAACCCGCAAAATCTTACGGTCTCCTACAGTTTTTACAACACGCCGCTGGCGGCAACCGATACGCTCGGAAGCGTACAACACCTGTATTCCTTCACTACGACAACGCGTGTGGACGTGGCGGAGAATATGACGGTACCGCAAGGAGCGGAGGTGCTGTACAGCGAAGCCTTCACCGATTATGCGAATGCGGCAAGCGGCTTGAAACTCGGTGAGGTCGGCAGTACCGTGACGGTACAGGACGGTATAGCCACCCTCACGAACAGCGGCAGCGTCAAGCAAACGGGGCTTACGGCAACCGATCGTTTTACGTTATCCACGGGTGCAACCTACCGTATGGAAATGCGGATAAAGGCGGACAGCATTCGTTCTGCGTATGGGGGTAAGTTGTTGTTCAATGTGTACAACCAAAGCGGATCGGCCGTCAATCTGTGGCGCATTAACAACAGCAATGCGTTACAGGTGAAAAACGGCTACAGTTGGGCAACTGTGGGTACGCTGACGGCGGGCGAGTGGTATCGCATCAGCGTGGAACTGAATATGCTGACGAGCGGCGCGTGCACCTACCGTGTGGCGGTGTACGATGCGCGGTATCGCTCGGTAATGACGAGCAGTGCGTATTCCCTCGATGCCACGACGGTAACGGGGTGGCAGTTGCTGGCAGAGACTACACTCACTTCGGACAGTGATCAGACCTGTGTGCATTTGGACTATCTGGCGGTCATGCAGGGCGGTGCCGTGGAAGAGGACGTCACCCATACGGCGGTGACGGTTCCCGCCGTTTCGCCCACCTGTACGGCAGACGGCACGAGCGAGGGGGTATATTGTCGCATCTGTGGTGAAGTGCTCACCGCCTCACAAACGGTGGGGGCAACGGGTCACGCGGCGGTGGAAGATGCCGCCGTGCCGCTCACCTGCACCGCCGACGGTATGAGCGCAGGATCCCACTGCTCTCTGTGCGGTGACGTGTTGGTCGCGCAGCAGCGTACGGTTGCAACGGGTCACACGGAAGTGATCGATCCCGCGGTGGAGAGTAGCTGCGAGAACGACGGCTTGACCGAAGGCAAGCATTGCTCCGTTTGCGGTGAAATTTTTGTGGCGCAGGAAGTGATCGAGGCGGACGGACACAACGTCGTCGTGCAGGAAGGCTATGACGCCACCTGTACCAAGGCGGGTCTGACCGAGGGGCGCTATTGCGCGGATTGCGGTGAGGTGTTTGCCACGCAGGAAGCAATCAGCAAGCTCGGTCACACAGCAGTAACGGTGCCTGCTGTGGCACCGACCTGCACCGAAAGCGGTCTCACGGCCGGTAAGGCGTGCGGCCGTTGCGGTGCGACCATCGTGAAGCAGACGGTGGTGGCGGCCACGGGGCACACCGAAACGGAGACTCCCGCCGTCGAGCCGACCTGCACCAAAACGGGTCTTACCGCGGGGACACATTGCGTCACCTGCGGTGAAGTGTTCGCCGAGCAGGAGACGGTGGCAAAACTCGGCCATACG
>CAZESL010000092.1:0-9184 GCA_964515215.1 uncultured Eubacteriales bacterium | reverse complement strand
TAAGCCTTCAGGGCTTAATATCACTTTCGCAAAGCGAAAATATCACGCTGACGAAAGTCAGCATATCACTTAACAGAAAAAAGAAAGAGAAGACTCGTTGTCCATACGAATCTTCTCTTTTCTGCTGTTAGTGGGTTTGGGCTACTGCCCAACCGCATTTGTGCGCACAAATGCGGTGCTGGTTCTTAACGGAATAGGTATGATTACAAATTCTCCGATAAGAACCATACACTTTCGCTTGCTGTTGTTTTGTTACCTAAAATTTTTATGACAGTTTTGTTTTAAAAATGCTTTGATCTCTCCTTTGTCTTTGTCTTCGTAATATCGGATCAGTAGCCGCTTGAATTCGGGTACGTGTGTTTCGGGAATAACGAGCAGACCGCCTGCGTGTGAAATTAAATAATGATTTGCAAAAATCACAGAAGCCCGTTTGTTGCCATCGTTAAAAATTTGTGTTTTCATACAGTAAAGACAAAGTTCAATAGCCGTATCTACAGGGGTGCTGTCTGAATTTATAATAGATAAAACATTTTCAATCACTACCGTTTCAAGGGGAAGCGGCGGAAGATAAGAAGTGCCCCCAATGGATACGGGTACACCACGGATCCTGCCGCCATTTTCAAAAAATCCCTCGTTCACAAGCTTGGCAATATGGCAAAGAATAGAATAGTCGCTTTTAACCTGCAAAACATCTTTATCCAAAATAAATTCCCAAGCATGTTTGAGGTTTAATATTTTTTGAACATCGCTTGCAGTAATACCGTTGACCTTACCGTTTTCAATGATATCTTCGGTCTGCGGGAAAGAGGTCGCCACGCCTTCCAAAACCGCCTGCTCGTAGATGGAGAATTTCATATTGATTCGGGCAAAATCGAGATTCAGCATTACGTCCGATGATAATTCGTTCTCAATAAAGCCGATCTGAGCAAGCGCTTTTTCAACCTTGCGGATCTGTTTTCGTAAGTCTTTTGCCTCGGCGTTGTTGCGGAGCAATAACTGATATAAGGTATCAGAATACACATCAACATAGGTAGATGTCACTCTGCTGCCGACACGTTTGCGGATATATAAATACTTTCCGCTTTTGTTTTCTTTGATTTCGGGCGTGCCGTCATACGCTAACAAGTTAAGCCGGGCATACAAATCCGCACGCTGTTGTAACAATTCTTGTATTTCGGGAAAGTTGTTCATACCAAAACTCCTTTAGGGAACTTCTTGCAAGTTTATTATAATAATTGTTCCCTAAAATGTCAAGGGGTATCCGTTGACACCCTATTGACAACATAGGAATTTGTTTTTTAAAACGATTGCATTTTGCTGCTTTTTGTGATATACTGTCGCCGTCCGCGGTCGAGGAAGCAGGTGGGATTCCTGCACGAGCCCGTCGCCGTGAGGTGCATTTTTCATACTACCGTCTTACCCGCCGCCGCAGGCGGGAACACGCCATTGGGGAAACCTGAGAAGGTCGACGGTATCAAGCAGAGGAGACATATCCGAACTCGATTTTAACGGAGCCGATTTTCCCATCGGCTGCGTTAAAATTCTCGTAAATCCGGGAGGATTTACTGCGCTTTTGCCTTGCCGATGAAAAAATCGGCTCCGTTTAAATTCTTCGACCTAAAACGAGTGGAATTTCGTGCGATTTTTGGTGCGGCGAAGGTGGCAAGGCTGTCGCCTGCCACCGACGGCAAGCCGAAAAGTGCCGAAATTGTGCCGTTTTAGGCGTGTTCGGATGTGCCTCCTCTGCTTATATTTTAGCAAACGATGTCGCGGGTATCGCGGGCGATCATCAGTTCTTCGTTGGTGGGGATCACCAGCACGCGCAGTTTCGCATCACCGATGGACAGATCGGTCTCGCAGCAACCGTCACGCATACAAGCGGCATTGCGCTCTTCATCGATATTCGCACCCATGAAGCGCAGATTTTCCGCAATGCGGGCACGGTAGTGGGGGTTGTTCTCACCGATACCGCCGGTAAAGACCACCGCATCGATACCGCCCATCGCCGCCGCGTAGCCGCCGATGTACTTCGTGATCTGGTGCACCAGCATGCTTTCGATCAGCTGGCAACGGGCATCGCCGTTACGCGCACCCTCTTCGATATCGCGGTTATCGCTGGTCTTCTGCGACACACCGAGGATACCCGACTTCTTGTTCATCACGGTATCCATCTCGTCGGGGGTGAGGCCTTCCTTCTTCATGATCAGCGGAACGATCGCGGGGTCGATAGAGCCGCAACGCGTACCCATCATCAAGCCTTCCAGCGGGGTGGTACCCATCGAGGTATCGTAGCACTTGCCGCCCTTCACCGCCGCAACGGAAGAGCCGTTGCCGAGGTGGCAGGTGACGATGTTCAGTTCTTCCGCAGGACGGCCGAGAACCTCTGCCGCACGCATCGAAACGTAGCGGTGAGAGGTGCCGTGGAAACCGTAACGGCGGATCTTGTATTTCTCGTAATACTCATACGGCAGCGGATAGAGGTATGCGTAATCGGGCATAGTCTGATGGAAGCCCGTGTCGAACACGGCGACCTGCGGCACACCCTGCATGATCTCTTCGCACGCTTCGATGCCGACGAGGTTGGCGGGGTTGTGAAGAGGCCCGAGTTCGAAGCAACGGCGGATCGCCGCCTTGACGTCCTCGTTCACCAGCACCGAACCGGAGAATTCCTCACCGCCGTGCAGAACGCGGTGACCCACTGCGCCGATCTCATCCATCGAACGGATCACGCCGATCTCGGGATCGGTCAATTTGCTGATAACCAGTTTGATGGCTTCTTCGTGATTGTTCATGTGCACATCCACTTTGTAAGCATCACGGCCGGGCACCTGATACTTGAAGTTGCCGCCCTCGATACCGATACGGTCGCACATACCTTTCACGACCAACGATTCGTCGGTCATGTCGATCAACTGATACTTCAGCGACGAACTACCCGCATTGATGACCAAGATTTTCATTTTTCCATCGTCCTCTCACTTATGGTTGATTTTCGTTTCCGTTTGCGGTATACTGTAATCGGAAACGCATACAAGAGATATGATAATACATTTCTCTATATTTTGCAAGTGGTTTTTCCCGAAAAAGTGTCCGAAAGGGTGGATATTTATGAAAATTGCCGGTGTTATTGCGGAATACAACCCGTTTCACAACGGTCACGCCGATCACATCACCATGACCCGCGACCCGCGCACGGTCGACGCGACCCACGTGGTAGTGGTGATGAGCGGTAATTTCGTGCAACGGGGTGAACCTGCGCTGTTTTCGAAGACCGACCGCGTACGGGCGGCACTCGCGGGCGGTGTGGATCTGGTTATCGAACTGCCCCTGCCGTGGGTACTCACTTCCGCGGAAGGTTTCGCCTTCGGCGGCGTCTCACTCCTTCACGCACTCGGCTGTGTAGATGTGCTCAGTTTCGGCAGTGAGTGCGGTGACATCGCAGCCTTGCAACAAGCGGCGGCGGTAATGGAAGACCCGCGTTATCTCGCTATCGTACGCGGACGGATGGAATACGGCGGTACGGCGGCAGAGGCCTACCAATTTGCGATGCAGGAAGTGGGCGGCACCCGCGCCGCACGATTGCTGAACACCCCCAACAACGTGCTGGGATTGGAATACCTCAAAGCGCTTCACCGTCTGGACTCCCCCATCACCCCCTTCACCGTGGAGCGGCAAGGTGCCGCACACGACGACGAATATCCCGTGGGGCACAGTGCTTCCGCAAGTTTTCTGCGCCGTATGGCGAAGGAAAATCGGTGGAACAACGCCGCGACCTTTATGCCACGGGACTCCTTCGTGCAGTGCAGTAAAGCGATCGCCGACGGGCGCGCCCCCGCCGACGCCGCGCGCATCGAGCGGGCGATGCTTCTGAAACTCCGCGCCATGAGTGTCGAACGCATGGCGACCCTTTCGGGTGTGAGTGAGGGGCTGGAAAACCGCTTGTATAACGCCGTATCCACCGCCGATTCGCTGGACACGCTACTGGAAGCGCTCAAGACCAAACGCTATACCCGCACCCGTCTGCAGCGTCTTTTGTGGGCGGCAATGACGGACATCCCCGCCGACTTTGCCACCCGCACCCCGCCGTATCTGCGGGTACTCGGCATGAACGAGCGCGGACGGGAGATCCTCTCGGCAGCCAAAAACACCGCCTCCATACCGCTCATCACCCGCGGCACGCAAGCGGACGCACTGGAGGGGTTTGCGCGTGACGTATGGAAGATCGAATGCCGTGCGGCCGATTGGTACGGTTTCACCCTCCCTACCCCTCTTGCACGCGGCACCGAATACACCGACGGTTTGATACGGGTGGAATAACGAATGGTCAAAACGACCGTGAGGAGAACGCGTCCTCACGGTCATTTTTTGCCCTAAAACCGACCGTTTGCAAGGTGGCGCGTCCACGGCTTTTGATTGAAACTGTTTTTTTGCGAAATACGCAAATTTTTCGAAAAAACTATTGCAAATTTCACTATGTTTTGGTATTCTATGATTAGCATTATATGCGAACCAAACCATAAGTAAGAGAGGTATGTAGAGAATGAGCTTAAACAAGATCATTCACATCCCCGATCTGGGTGATGTGGGCCCCGACAGTGGCTTTCACCTGCTGACGCAGACCGAAGACGGTCGTTTTGTCACGGGTAAGAACGGCGTTGTGGACATCGTGGCAACGGGTGACCAGAAGGTGGAGTTCGTCTCCTTCGGCGACAAGTCGCTCGCGTGTGTGAAGTCCGCGATCGCGTATCCCGTATATTATCCCGTTCTCCCCGTGTCGCTGGAGCGTCCCGTGGAGACCGTACTGATGGATCTCGACGGCACCACCGTGCGCAGCGAAGAGTTCTGGATCTGGATCATTCAGATGAGCATTGCCAGCCTGCTCGGCAACCCGAAGTTTGAACTGGAAGAGGCGGATATGCCGTTTGTTTCGGGTCACAGCGTGTCGGAACACCTGCAGTACTGCATCGACAAGTATTGCCCCGGCGCTTCGCTGGACAAGGCGCGTGACTACTACTTTGAGCACACCCATCGCGAGATGGAAGAGATCATGGCGGGCCGCGGCAAAGACGGTGCCTTCACCCCCACCGAGGGCGTGAAAGACTTCCTGCTTGAACTGAAGTCCATGGGCGTCAAGCTCGGCCTCGTGACCTCGGGTCTGTACGAAAAGGCGTGGCCCGAAATTCTCTCCGCGTTCAAGACGCTCGGCATGGGCGATCCCAAAGATTTCTACGACGCCATCATCTCAGCGGGCTTCCCGCTGCGTAAGGGTTCGGTCGGTACGCTGGGTGAATTGTCGCCGAAGCCGCATCCGTGGCTGTATTCCGAAACTTCCATCGTGGGTCTCGGTGCGGCGTTTGCGAACCGCAACCGCGTGATCGGTATCGAAGACAGCGGTGCGGGTGCCTGCTCGGTCCGTCTTGCGGGTTACACCACCATCGGTATCGCGGGCGGCAACATCGAAGAGAGCGGCACCAAGGCGGTCTGCAACTACTTCGAGCCGAACTTCACTGAGATCATGAAGATCATCAAGGGCGAAAAATAATTTTACATAAAGGAGAGTGTACCCATGGCAAACAAGAAGATCCAGTGCCATTTTATTTCGAATACGCACTGGGACCGTGAGTGGCGTTTCTCGGCACGCCGCACCCAGTATATGCTCGGTTATATGCTGGACATGCTGATGGATATCATGGAGAAGAATCCGGAATTCCGTCACTACCATCTGGACTCCCAGACGATGCCCGTGCAGGACTATCTGGAGATCTATCCCGAGAAGAAAGAAAAGTTCAAGGAACTCGTGTCGTCCGGTCGCATCGGTATCGGCCCGTGGTTCTGCCTGCCGGATGAATTCTCGGTCGGCGGCGAATCCTTGATCCGTAACCTGTTGCTCGGTCACAAGATCGGCCGTGAAATGGGCGGCATCAGCAAGACGGGTTATTCCCCGTTCGGCTGGGGTCAGATCTCGCAGCTGCCGCAGATCTATGCCGGCTTCGATATCCACTTCGCCTCGTTCTATCGCGGCCTCAACACCCATCAGGCTCCCACTTCGGAGTTCTTCTGGGAAAGCCCCGACGGCACCCGTATTTACGCGTCCCGTCTGGCACAGCGTCCGCGTTACAACATCTGGTACGTGGTGCAGCGTCCGGTGTACTTCAACCTGCCGAACGAAGGCCTGCGCGACTTCAAGTGGAACGACAACAACGGTATCTTCAAGTTCACCGACGAAAACTTCTGTGAACTGGACTACCAGTATGCGCACCCCTACTTCGAGTATCACAAAGAGAACATCAAAGCACGCGGCGAGCAGGCTCTGCGCGAGCAGGACGGCGAGTGGACCACCTCCCACCGTTTCTGGTCGGCGGGTCACGATTCCTCCTGCCCCGACATCCGCGAAGTGCAGATGATCAAAGACCTGAACGAAGCACTGCCCGAGGCGGAAGTCTTCCACAGCACCCTGCGTGAAATGGAGCAGGGCATCATCGACGAGTTCGATCCCAACACCCGCGTGTTGAAGGGCGAAATGCGTCACCCCTACACCAAGGGTTCGGTGTCGGCTATGTTCGGTTGGATCATCTCCGCGCGTACCTACATCAAGCAGGCGAACTTCAACACCGAGCGTCAGATCCAGAACTACGCGGAGCCGATGGCGGTGTTTGCTACCCTGTGCGGTGCCCCCTATCCGCAGAACGTGATCGACCTGTCCTACAACTACTTGTTGCAGAACCACGGTCACGATTCCATCGGTGCTTGCGGCCGTGACGTCATCTATGAAGACGTTATCTACCGTTTCCGTCAGTCCCGTGACCTCTCCGGCTGCGTGTTGGAGCGTGCGTTTATGGACGTGGCGGGCGATATCGACCTGCGCGACTGGAGCCGCGACACTGCCGCTCTCGTGGTGTTCAACCCCGCACCCTTCGTGCGTACCGAAGTGGTGAAGGTCGTTCTGCAGATCCCTGCGGAGTGGCATTGCGGTCAGTTCGAGATCCTCGATACCGACGGCAAGCGTTTGACCTATCAGATCCTGGCGGTGGATCGTAACAACGCGCAGATCATCCAGAACCCGAACGACGTGGCAAACGTCCTGCACACCCAGCAGTACACCATCATGCTGGAAGTGAAGAACATTCCGGCGATGGGTTACAAAGCGCTGAAGGTGCAGTGCATCCCGCACGAGCGTGCAACCACCCCCGTCACCATGCTCCGCGGCGTGCAGGCGATGGAGAACGAATTCCTCCGCGTGACCTTCAATGCGAACGGTACCTTCAACGTGGTGGATAAGGAGAACGGCAAGACCTACAACGGTCTGAACTTCTTCAAGGATGCCGCTGAGATCGGCGATCCGTGGCAGCACATCCTGCCCGAAAACAACGAGATCTTCACCACTCTGAACTCCAACGCGAAGATCACGCTGGCGCACGAAGGCGAACTTGAGACCACCTTCCGCGTGCAGATCGATTGGGCCCTGCCCGAAGGCCGCACGATGGATGAGAAGTCGCGTTCGCCGCACCTGAACCCCTGCCAGATCATCAGCATGGTCACCCTGCGCAAGGGTTGCCGTTGGGTCGACGTGCAGACCACCGTGTTCAACAACTCGGAAGACCATTATCTGCAGGTCGGCTTCCCGACCGGCATCAAGTCGGAATACTCCTATGCGCAGGGTCAGTTCGACGTTCTGAAGCGTCAGATCGAAAAGCTCGACTACTCGCTGTTTGACGAGATCCCGATGACCGAGCATCCGATGAACTCCTTCGTGGACGTGACCGACGGCAAGATCGGTGCGGCGCTGCTGAACGAAGGTCTGAAGGCGTACGAAGCGTCCGACGACGAAGATGGCACCGTGTACCTCACCCTGCTGCGTGCGTTCCCGCTGCGTATCTGTATCACCTCCGATATGCAGGATTACACCTGGGAGAAGGGTTCGCAGTGCCTCGGCAAGAACGAATTCCACTACGCGTTCCTGCCGCACAAGGGCGACTGGGAGGAAGGCAACGTTTGGGGCGCTTCCGAGCAGTTCAACCTCGACTTCATCATGTGCCAGATCGCGCCCACCGCGCACGGCAAGAACGCCGCCACTCACTCCTTCCTGGAGCTGGGCAGCGAGCGCTTGAACGTCAGCGCCGTGAAGCGTGCCGAGGATGGCGACGGCTACGTTGTCCGTCTGTTCAACCCGTCGGATACGCCCGTCAAGACCACCATTCGTTTGAACGGCGGCATGGCACCGATCGAGACGGCTCAGTCTCCGGTCGAGCGCCAGCAGGCAGAATTTGAACTGCCCGCCTACTCCGGCAAGAAGTGGACGGCGGTGAAGTACGTGTCGCTCGAAGAGAAGGAGATCGCCGACCTGCCGATGGCAGAAGACGGCACCGTCGAATTCGAGATCACCGGCAAGAAGATCTACACCATCAAGTTCTTCGGCTAAGATTTTCAAAGAAAGGGGTCGTGACGATCGGTCACGACCCCTTTTTTTGCTTTGTGTATTGACTTTCAAAATCACTACACCTATAATAGAGAAAACCATTGGATAAGCACGGCTACACCGAAACCGAAAGCATTTTGAATGAGTGGAACTACGTGCGCGGGTGAACGGAGGATTTTGTCTACTCCATCGAATGCATCATCAGTGAAAAGGGGGCGGCCTTTACAGCGGCATGCATGGCGGCAGCACAGCCCTCCTCTATCGATATGCTGATGTATTACGATGCGCGCCCCTCGGCCTTCAACGGTCTGTTCGATTTCTACACTTATCGCCCGCTGAAGGGCTACTATCCCTTCTACTGGTACGGCCATTTTTACGATTGTGAAAAAGAGATCCTTGCCGAAAATCCATTTCCCGATATCTACCCCCTCTGCGGTGTCGACACGGATGGCAAGGTGACGGCAATGATCTCGTATTACACCGAGCAGGACGATGTTGCAAAGGACAAAACCTTTACAATCGATTTCGGCCGTGACGGTAATTTTGACGTGTGGTTAGTGGATAAAGATCACACCGCCGAACCGATCGCCCCTTCACTGACGCTCACGCTGAAGCCCTGCAGCGTGGTGTTTATTCGGGAAAAATAACAACACAAGTAACCCCACCCGCTGTATGTGAGTTGCGATCAGGGATTGGAGTTGCGCCTTGGCTCTCCTTGTCAGGCAAATTCCCCCGTGTGCGGGGGAAATGTCTGCGAAGCAGACAAAA
>CAZESL010000091.1:0-9321 GCA_964515215.1 uncultured Eubacteriales bacterium | reverse complement strand
TCCTCGCTTCGCTCCTCGAAAATGCCAGCCCCCTTTAACAAGGGGGCCAAGGGTCACAGCACTTTTCAAAGATAAGTGAATATCCACAAAACACAAGGAGAGAATGCGCTCACAAGAGTGCATTCTCTCCATTTTATCCCTAATCGCAACTCACTTAAGGCGGGTGGTTTCTTTTTATATGGTAATCTCTTCCTTCATTTCAGCAGGAGTTTCGGTTGATTTGCGTTTCGTCACGGCGAACCGGACGCCGTAAAACGCGGTGATATACACGACGAACAACAGCACCACGCCCAACGGATACAACACGGGGTTGCCGTTTACCAAATTGAACAAAATATCGTACGGTGTGCCGTCCCCGCGGGTGAGGAACATATAGTTGCAATCGGTGAAGATGTTCGCGATATACGCCGCAACACAGAAACCGCCGAGGATGGCGGTGGTGAACACGATGTTTTTCTTCTTCATGCTCGCCATACCCGAGATCATGATGTACAAAGCGGCAAAGCCTGCCACGGTATGGGTGATGCCTGAAAACACGTTATCCATTGAAAAGACGGGATACGCCGCATAGTTGTTTCCTGCAAAGTACGTACCGAGTACCGCACCGAGCACGCCGAAGATGGTAACGAAATCGAGCGACGCTTCCCGAAGCCGCCCTTTCGAGAAGGCGGCAAGCGGAATGGTGATAAGCTGGATACTGCAAAGGAACAGCGGCAGCACGTACACCCAACGCATCGGATCCTCGTGACGGATGCACAGGATCACGATCTTGAACAGCTCGACCGTGTCAATGAGAATGGCGGACACGACCAAGGCGCGGTTCTTTTGCTGCTCACTCTTGCCCCTTGCGCACAGACCGAAAAATACGGCACACGCGATCATCAAGAGCATCAAAGCGGATACGAAAAGCAGATGCTCCGCCGACATATACCCTTCCGCCGGACGGGAATACCCGCCGAAACCGAAAAATTCGCCCAAATTCATCATACACGACCCCATCTCGACACAAGTTGCCCCTATTGTATCATACGTATGCCGACTGCGCAAGAATTATGACAAAACTGTAATCTTTTGGTTATTGTCTTTTCATCTGCCGCAAAAACAGCCACACAGCGCAAAGCAATAACACGGCCGTATAGCCGAGCACCCACCACAAATGCGGGAGTACGCAGAGAAGATCGCCTGCCAGTGCCGTGCGTTCCATCTCTACCGCATGGACGAAGGGGAGAGCGTACGCGATGCGTTTGAACGTGCCGCCCACCAGTTCCAAATCAAACCAAATGCCCGAAAGCCACGCCGAAAGGTTGGTCAGCAGGGCACCGCACACACCGCCGACCTGCTTGTCGTTCAGTACACTGCCGCACAACAGCCCGAGTGCGATATACAAGGCGCACACGGGCAGAATGCACGCGATGGCAGTAAGAATATGCACGGTTACCGTAAGTCCGAGCGCTACGGCGGCGACGTAGCAGACGATGCATTGCAGCACCGCGATCGGCAAAAGGGGGAGGGTATATCCCAAAATAAAATCGAGCGGGGTAAGCGGCGTGGTATACAGCCGTTGCAGCAGGGAAGAGCCGCGATCCTTGGCGATCAGCGTTGCGGAAAACAGCGTCATAAACGACAGCCCGAAGACGGTGATGCCGGGGGTCAGGTGGGCGATCTCGAACAGCGGCACGGGCACGTTTGCTTGAATGGCGGAGAGCAACACGAGCAGTACGAGCGGGAAGCCCAGCCCGAACGCTATATTTAACGGGTCACGTAAAATTTCCTTGACGTTGCGATGTGCGAAAGTCAGCATCTTCATTTCGCCACCTCCCGCACGATACGGATAAACGCCTGCTCAAAATCGTCCGTGCCTGCCGTCTGCTTGATGGCTTCGGCGGTGTCGCAGATCAGTAGTTTTCCGTCTTTCATAATGGCAATACGGTCGGAGAGCGCTTCGGCTTCTTCCATGTAATGGGTGGTTAAAATGACCGTCACGCGCCCTTTCAGTGCGCGGATGATATCCCACAGGTCACTGCGGGCGAGCACGTCCAGCCCGAGCGTTGGTTCGTCCAAAAACAGCACGGCGGGTTCGCTTGTCAGCGCCATCGCGATGCTGAGCCGCCGTTGCCACCCGCCCGACAGTTTGCCCGCTTTGCGATCCAGCACGTTTTGAAGTCCTAACAGTGCGGTCAATTCTTCGATCTTGCGGTCACGCTTGTCTTTGGAAAAGCCGTGCACACCGCCGATCAGTGCAAGGTTTTCCCGCACGGTGAGAGCGGGAGCAACCGCAGTCTCCTGCGGCGAGACAGCGATCAACCGCTTCACGGCGGCCCCCTCGGTACGAATGCTCTTTCCGTGCACGAACGCGTCCCCGTCGGTCGGCTGTGTGAGGCAGGAGAGCATTTTAATGGTGGTGGTCTTTCCCGCCCCGTTCACACCGAGCAGCGAGAACAGTTCCCCTTCCCGCACCGTGAGGGAGAGGTGATCCACCGCCGTCAGGTCCTTGTACGTTTTCGTTAAATTTTCAATACGGATCGCATCCATGGTGTTACTCCTTTTCATACTGTTTCCGAAGACCCAGGTACGCGTCGGTGAGCATACGGCTGACGAGTTCTTCATCCAGATCCAAAAATCCTGTCGCGTACATGGTGGCAATGCCGTGTACATACGCCCACATTTCCAGATGAAACAGTCGTGCGGCGTCCTCTTGCAATCCCGTGTTGCCTTGTACCAGCGTGGTCATACTACGAAAACTGTGCGACGTGTCGGGAATATCGTTTTCCGTACGGTCGCACATAAACAGGAGTTTGAACAGTTCGCGTTCCTCTTTGGCAAAGCGGATGTATGCCATACCGCTTGCCTTGTAGGGTGGGAATCTGCCGCTTTCCATCTCGCGTACCGTATACGCATCATATAGCCTCGTCGCTTCTTCTGCCACGGCAAAGCGCAATTCCTCCATCGTGGCAAAATTGGAAAATACGGGTTGTGTGGAACAGCCCAAAGCGGCGGCGACCGTACGTGCACACAGTGCCGATATGCCTTCACTTCGTATAATGTCGATAGCGGCGTTGACAATATTTTCTTTGGTTACTTTCACTTTCGGCGGCATACTACACCTCGGAATATAGTTATTGTTATATAACGATTGTTATTTTATCATGTGAAAAAGAAGTTGTCAAGAGAAAAGCGGCAGAAAGGTGTTGCAGACCGACGGATCTATGGTATACTGTCTTTGTGAAGAGCCCATACCGTCGGTAGATTTTCCTCACTCAACCAACGGTATGTGGTGCTTTGTGGAAAGATTCGCTATACTAAAAACGAAAGGAGGCGGCGTATGGATCAAATAAAGATCGGCAAATTTATTGCCGCGTGCCGAAAAGAAGTTGGCTTAACACAAGCACAACTGGCGGAACAATTGAACATTACCGACCGTGCGGTATCCAAATGGGAGAGAGGTTTGTCCCTGCCGGACTCCTCTTTGATGCTCACGCTGTGTGGGATCCTGGGTATCACGGTCAACGATCTGTTGAGTGGGGAGAGAGTGACTATGGAAAACTATAACAAGGAACTGGAAAACAATTTGCTCGAAATGGTAAGACAAAAAGAAGCGGCAGACAAGCGTCTGCTTCGTATGGAGATCGTGACGGGTATTCTGTGCCTGTTGCCGCTGATCGCGGCGGTGATCGCGGTCACCGCCGTGCCGATGGCGGAATGGTTGGCATCGGTCATCGTCGGTGCGTGCGTGTTGCCGCTGTTGCTCGTGACGCCGTTTATGCTGAAGATCGAGCAAACGGCAGGGTATTACGTGTGCCGAAAGTGCGGACACACCTACGTGCCGCATTACCAAAGCGTGTTTTGGGCGATGCACACGGGACGCACACGCTATATGCGTTGTCCGCAGTGCGGCAAGAGATCGTGGCAGAAAAAAGTGCTGCGCAAAGAATAAAATGAAACAACAGGCGTATGGCCGAGAGGTCATACGCCTGTTTTTTTCGTATCGACAGTGTCTTTTTGACTGCAGCCGGCACGCCCGCCGCCCGCACATGCACAGGCACAGGCGCAGGCACAACCGCCGCCACCGCCACCTCTGCCGCCAAAGCGGCTGTTGTAGGCAGCTCGCGCACGGACGTAGTGGGTGTTTCTTCGACCGTACGTGTGAACGTGATACCCGTGACCGGAGAGAAAGCCTCTGCCGCGTTCGTAGGATACGTAGCAATCTACGATGTACACTTCAGCGATGATCAAGAGTGCGGCACCCAAAAAGCAGAGAACCATAATGCCGACTTTTCTTTCGGGAAGTTCGTTATATGCCCCTTCCCCGTTGAACGGAAAGTATTCCGACGTAGTACAACCAAGGAAATCGTCCGTGTCATACTGAACGGTCATTTTACAATATTCGCCGTAATCCAAACTGCCGCGGCGGATCTCGTCCTCGGCACCGTCTTTGCACCACCGAAATTCATATTGTTCCACCTGAATGGTGTTGAACCAGCCGGGAACAAACTCATAGAAATATCCGTTTTCGTTTTGGCAGAGCATATCTTTTTGATTGATCTTGAAGGAAAAATCGATCACGTCTCCGCTGACGTAGGCTTCTTTAAAGTCCAGACGCAAGCTGGCGTAGTCGTAGTCGGTATATTTGCTGTACAAGTGAACGTTGGAAGAGATCGAATCGGGATAGACCGAAAAGTTCTCGTTTGCCATGCCGATCTCTACCCACGTCAGGTTTTCGAATTCGTCCAGCGCTTCCCATACCAAACGGTATTCAATATCCAAACTGCCGTCGGGGAGCGGCTCTACCGTGACGTCGTACCGATGGATCACGTCTTGCGGCTTGGGTTGGTAAGAAAACGCAAACAGCACCAAACCGAGTTGCAGAAGGATGACGAAACAGAGCAGGAACATCTGCCCCGTGGGGAAGGTGCGCACCGTTTTGGTGTACGAGGGGTCGTATTTGGCTTTTACACGTCCTTTTTTCATACCGTGTCACCGCCCTTCTGCGTTCTGAACGGGCAGGACAGTGCCTGCTCTTCCGTCATGTTCCGCAAGGACTGACACCGCGGGTGATTCCAAATGCGGTTAAACGGATCGTGCAAAATGTGACCGAGGGCGGCATCTGTGCCGAGCCAGCTTTGACACGGCACCACCGTACCGTCGGGGGCGACGGCCATGTTGCTGAGACAGGCACCGCACATCGGCACGTTCATGCCGAGGGCGTTCAGTTTGTCCGTTTCGATCAGACCGGGGGAGGTAAAGTCCATCTCCATCTCGTGAGCGTTGCAAAACGCCTTTGCTGTTTTCACGATCGTATACAGTTCGTCGGGGGAGAGGTCATACTCGTCGTGGTTGATCGCGGCGGTGCCGGTGCAGATCAACCCGCTGACCGTCACGAAACGCACACCCAAGGAGTGAATGAACGCCACGGTACTTTCGTAATCCGCGTTCTTGCGGCACAGCGGGGTATTGATACTGATGTCCAATCCCGCCGCCACCGCGTTACGGATACCGTTTACGGTGTCCGCGAAATGCTCACCGCCGACCAACGCATTGTGGATCGCTTCGTCGTGGGAGTAGAGGGTGACCTGCACACTGTCCAATCCCGCCGCTTTCAGTTCCTGCACCAGTTGCGGTGTGAGGTTTACACCGTTGGTGTTCAGCCGCGTCACCAGGCGCTTGGCGTGAGCGACCAAGTCCGCAATGTCGGCGCGCATGGTGGGTTCACCGCCGGTAAACGTGACCATGGGAATACGGGCGGCTTCCAGTCGATCAAGGGCTTGTTTCCATTGCTCGGTGGAGAGTTCTTTGGTTTGGCCCATCGCTTGTCCGGCCGCATAGCAGAAGAGGCATTTTTGGTTGCATTGCCACCGTCCTTGTGCATCCGTCATGGCAGAGACCATCAGATCCACGCGATGCGGTGCCGTCATGCTGTCGCGATAGGCACGGATCGACAGTTTTTCAATCGGGGTGTCGGGCGTTTTCCCGTGTGCTACGGCAAACAGCACGTCCAGCAACTCGTTCAAGTCCTCTTCAATGTGTGCTTTCGGTACGGTCGAATAGACCCGATGCACGCGACGAACGGTCTGTTTTACGATCATTTCTTCATCCGCTTTGGTAATCGGTCTGCCGTCAAAGCGATTGACTTCCCGCATAAAATGCGATAAAAGCAGTGCCCACGCGTATCCGAGCGGCAACAGATAGTAGCCGTTTAAGATCACGATATAGGCATCCGAACGGAACAGACGAAATTTGGGCGGGATCAAATGGATGCGCACAACACCGGGGCCTGCGGGGTTAAACGTGCAGTGTGTAACACCGCGTTTATACTCCCGATACTGTGCAAACTTGTTTGGTATCCCCATAAAAGCCCCTCCTCTGCTTATGAAATGATATACGGTCTGTTCATTTATTTCAGCTTCTTTCCGTCGGAAAAGGCGTTGCCCACCTTTTCACCGAGCTTGATATACGTATGGTGCACGGGATCGTAGGTGATAGCCTCAAGCTTTGCGGGGTCTATCAGCCCGTCTGCACCAAGTACCGATTCGTCCGCACTTACGTTTACGATCTCGCCGATGCAGATGCCGTCTTCGTTGAAGCCCCGCAGCTTGCACTCGAGCGTCATGGGAAATTCGTTGATGATGGGTGCATTGACGAATGCGGATCTCACGGTAGTCAAACCCGCCTTTTTCATTTTATCGGGAGTATCGTTACCCGAAACGATCCCGACGTAATCCGCTTCCACGACGTGCTTGGCGTCGGCAATGCTGACGGTGAACGCACCGCTTTCGACGATGTTTTTGGTTGTCTTGTGATCGTCGGCAAGGCAAACCATAATTTGATTCGTATCGTACGTTCCGCCCCACGCCGCATTCATACAGCAGGGGGCACCGTCCTTATCATAGGCGGCCACGATGAATACGGGCATAGGATAAGCCCAAGTCTTTACGCCAAAATCTTTACGCATATTTTGTTACCTCGCTTTAATTTATGCTTGTAAAACGTTCTCGTTTTATTATACAGCATTTTCACAGACATTTCAATCCGATAAGAGCGACTTCTCGCACCTTTTTAACGGTGCAGTATGAAGCCGTCTTGCTGCTGCTCTTGCGGGGGCGCGAGATTCGTCGTAACAGACAGTGCGATGTTTACCGGTATTTCGGTCGATAGGGTTGATGGTGTAAGATCTGTCGTTAAAGCAAATACCCCGTCTTTAAAATCGCGGAACGTGCCGCAATACGGAGGAGCCTATGTCACATAGCAAATATAATAAGCGAGGACGTTCGCTGTATTTGGATAATTGGAATCCCGATGCCAAAAAGTATATTCACGAATGTAAAATATGCGGATACAAAGGGTATAGTCCCGCCATAGAACACCCCGATTTTTTGAGCGATACCGATAAAGAGCCGTTTGCGTTTGCGGTTAACAAGGCAATATATGAAGAATTGACCAAGACGTTTTCGGTGTTGGAATTGGATGAACTCGGTCGCTGTAAGGATTGTGCAAGAATTCAAGACAAAAAGTGAAATACGCAAAAAGGGCTATGACCAGAAAGGTTATAGCCCTTAAATTTGATCCGAAAGTTTCGGCGTGGGGGCCGAATATCTTTCCGCTTTATTAAGTTGTTGCATCTTCTTATATAAAAGAAAAAGAATCATAAAGATTCTATAAGAATCGTTATAACTCATGAAGATTGCAGGAGACATTGAAATTTCGAATAATTTATGGTATAATAACAATATTCGGATGACTTTTAACTATGAAACATAGAGAGGGAAACAAAATGAGTACACAATATCCAAACCAATATTATACAGAACTGGCAGGTATGATAATCAAGAGTCCTTCTCTTTCATTAAAGCAAGGCGAAGTGTGCTTCTATGAGGGAAAGGCAAAATCATACCAAAACACAACCCGAATTAAAGAAACTCCAAAAACCAAAACCTCTTTGTTTATTACCCCCTTTTTTGCAGGTTTAAAGCGTAAAAAAGAGGTTTATGTAACCGAGCAGACAGATACCGAATATTACAAAGGAACCTTTTACATTACGAATATGCGCATCGTATTCAAATGCAAGGTAGATGCATTTGATATAATGATTCCAAATGTTACATCAGTTAATCAGTATAGAAATGGTGTTCGCGTGATTTCGGGTGGAAATGCATTTGATGTTATGACTTCCGAAGTTGCTCGCATTCTGCACATCATTGAAATAATGAATAAAGCCTTCACAATGCAAGAACAAGCACCAGCATCTGTTGACACGAATACCACAAGGTCAACATCAGTTACACCGAATCGTTCTCGCGACGACGATTATGTTATCGCTGCTTTTATGCATTACTGCGAACATGGCGGAACAATTCAAAAAGATGCCTCATATTATCCAAGTTATTTTAAATATGACTATAAGGTTAATGACCCCACAAAATATATACATAGGTTAGTTTCCGAAGGTTATTTGAAAGCGGCACCAACGGCAATGGCACTTTCTAAATTGAAAGTTGATGAACTGAAAAAAATACTGGTTGCTAATGGACAGTCCGACAAGGGAAAGAAAGATGCACTTATTGAACGTATTGTTGAAACTGTCGATTTAACATCTGTCAAGTTAGCAGAGATATATGTGCCAACCGAAAAAGGTATGGAACATTTAGAAAAATATCAGTTCTTATTTGTTATCAAAAATTACGATGTTTCTGTTGACGAATATGTTGCGAAGCAGGCACAATTAAAATCAAACCGTGTAAACGATATTATATGGCAAATACTTGGTGACCGATTTAATGAATCCAACTTGCAAGGACATTGGGGACTTGCGAGAAATGCTGTGCTGAATAAAGCAAAATTACTCGCATCGGAAAATCGCGAGATTGATGCACTATTCCACTACATTGTTGTCCTCTATTATGATTTGAGTGGTAGAAAAGAAGATGTTACACTTGCACCTGGCATCATTCGTGAAATCTATGAGCGTAGTGGTGCCTTCACCGCAGATTTAGTTGATAGGTGCTATGATAGATACCCATTGCCGCATCAAAAAGTAAGTAAAAAATCCTTTAGGGCGATTCTTGAAAAGATTTTCAATGATGAAACTATTGATGTCGCAGACATATAATTTGATACGATAAACAAAAACACCCTATGACTTTTTACGGTCATAGGGTGTCTTCATTTTTTCATTTGTCGTAAATGTGTCATAAATCGGTTTTTGTTGGGTTTGGAAAACCCTGTAATACCGCTATTTTACGGCATTTTATTAGTCGAGGGGTTTCATTGTGGGGACCTCTGCCCCCGAAGTTACAAAACAATACCTAAGTGTACAAAACTCCAATG
>CAZESL010000090.1:0-9349 GCA_964515215.1 uncultured Eubacteriales bacterium | reverse complement strand
CATCAAACTGCACAGCATACGAGGCGTAGGTCTTTTCGGTATCGGCGGCAGCCGCCGCCTCCTGCGCTTGAATACGGCTGTCGTACATGTTGTTGATACTCTCTTTGTAGCGGGCATTGGCGGCATTTGCCTCTGCGGCGTATTGCGCACTTTGTGCTGCCGCCCGTGCCTGCGATTCTTTGATAAACTCGTCATACGTTTTACCCGATGACGTTGCGTAAGTGTAATCTGCCATTATACATCCTCCTTTATCTCACTGCACCCAGAGTGCTGAATTCTATTGTCAGTCCTGTCAGTGCCATCGGCGCACTGCTTGTCAACTCCACGCCCATCGTGCGTACACGACGTTGTCGGCACGGCACGGCATACGTCGCGATATGACCTGCACCTTCAGACACCGTATGCACCGTATACGGTGCCGTGTCACCCACACCGTCACCGTACGGTGCGACCTGTACCGAAGCCCCCGTATCCGCCAGTTGTACCCACAGCGCGTATACCGATTTGCGGCGGGTATCCGCACCGAAGGAAAAGGGTTTCGTCACGATACGGCTTTCGATCGCCGTACCGTCGCTGTCGCATATACCCTTGCCGAAGCGGGCCGCCGTGCCGTCGGGGAACAACACCGTCACCGCTTCGTCCCGTCCCAACACCTGCCCGACGGCACGGGGCAGCCGCCAACGGTACCACGGGATGCTTGCACCCGCTTTTTTATCGTCGGCATACGAAGTGAAACCTACAAAGCCGTTCGACATATAATCGAACAGTAACACGTCTTGTCCGCAAAACAGCAGGTAATTGCCGTGATAGAGCGCGGCACACGCTTCTCCCGTGAGCATCGCTTTCAGCGTGGGCTCCACCGCGTAGGAAATACACCGCACCGATTTCTCCGACCATGCGTTCAGTGCCGAAAGCATATACACCGCACCGTCGGTCGTCGTCCACACCAAGCGGTTACCGCACAACCGTACCGTGCGCGGTAGGTCACACCCCACGGCGGGGTGCAACTGTGTCAACGGGAAATACGCCGCGGCGGTCACGTCCACCGTCTCGCCCGCGGCAAGTGCTTCGTCACTCACCGCTGTGTAGGCGTATTCACAGCCGTACAATTCCCGTTCCTTAAAAATGACCAGCATGCCGTTCTGCTTTGCAAACGCAGTGACCGCCTGCGAGCGGTCGCCGACGTACATGAAATTGTTTTCGGGGAAATACAGCGGGTTGCTCACGTCGCTGTACCGTACGAGATTCGGCTCGTTTATGTTTCCGCCCAAAAACAGGCGTGTACCGCCGCCGTAGCCGCTGTTATCTCCGCCGAACCACGTTGAAAAAGACATGCCACACACCGCCGCCTCATCCGCATCGCGGCGGTGTCCGCTCACCGTAAGATTGCCCGCAGACCCCACTTCAGGCAACGCGACTGCTACGTGAGTGGTTGCGTTGTGAAAGGAACATTCCCCGCGCAACACCCCTACCCGTAAATACACCTCACCAACATTGGGGATCTCCTGCACCTTGCTGATTGCTTCCGTATTAGCGGCCGTATTGGGAACGCTAACCGAAAAGGTATACACCGTTCCATCGGTATGCGTGTACTCGGCCTTGAAAGCACCGCTTCCTCCCGCAAACGGCGGACAAAAATATGTCGCCGCACCGTCGGTAGTCCACCGGGCACGGTACGCTCTTGTCAACAGATTGAATCCTTCGTACATGGTCATGCTTCCCACCTGTGTACGCGAGGTGGTTCCCCGTCCGTTCACAAACACCAACGGTGCGTAATAGCCATCCAATATCGCTTGCAGACGGGTGTTTTCCTCCTCCAAAGTGATCTCATACGGTGAACGGCGCAACAGTGTACCGTCCCGTGTTTCGGTCACAAACATCAGCACGGTGTTTTGACCGCTTTCGGCAAACAGTACGTGCTTGTGCGAATACTCGCTGGTGTCCTCCGTCGGTGCGCGAAGTACCAACGTGTTTTGGTAATACACCAACAAATATCGCGCGGTATAGATAAGCAGATATTCCCCGTCCGCCGTTTCAAAGGTATTCACCACCGCCCCGCCGTTCCCGTCCAACGTATCGTCAAACTGCAATGCCGGACGGGTACCGAGCACTCCGTCTCGCCAATACACATTGGAACAATCCGCTAAAGCGCGGTCATCCAAACAGGCAGGCGGCACCCGCGTATTCAATCCGCCCGAAAAGTCTGTCACTTCTTTGGCGTGACGTCCGCCGCCGTTCATGCGTGCAAACTGCATAGTAACACCTCCTACCACTCACCTTTCGGCAACCGATCTTTAATGTACCGTGCGCCTTTCACGCCGCCCGCCCGTTTTTGGTTGTAGGCATAGGAAAACGCGCTCTGTGCCGTGGCATCGCCTTCCGCCTGCGCCAGTAGCATCGCCACACCGTACGGCATGATGTCGTTGACGCACCGTGCCGAAAGCGGGATCATTTCCTCCATACGGTCAAGCGGAGAAAAGTCTCCGTCAGGCGTTTCGGCAAAAAACATATCGGTGTAAATTTGGTTGACCAGCGCAAGTCCACGCTTGTAGATATCCGCATCCCGCAATCGGTCGGGCATTCCTTCACTGTTCACGTAACCGCACAATTGCATTGCACGGTCAAGTACTTCTCTTGCTGTTTTCATCGTTTCTCCTTCCTGCAAAAAGCGGGCAGGCGTTCTCCGCCCGCCCGCTTTCCGGCTTATTTCTTCTTAGTTTTTCCTTTCGGTTTCTCCATCGGTACAAACCCCTGTTTGCGCAGGCGTTCCGCTTTGGCGGGGGTTGCCGCCCGTCGCACACAACTCCCCTCTCGATTGACAAACCGCATATTACGCACTATAGGTCAGCGCGCGAATGGTGTTCTTGTAGGGATTACGCACGAACACGTCGTAGTACAGACGGTAATCCATCTTCCACGCATCCACGTCGATGTTCTTAGACGGATCGAAAATACGCACCTTTTCGGTCTTCTTCACGAGTGATGCCGCCTTCTTCGGCAGGATCAGGAAGCCGATATTCTTCGCACCCGCCGCAGGCACGAAACCGCCGTTTTCCTGACCTTCCGACGTACCGTCATAAAACTCATACGCCGTCTTCATGCGCGGGGACGACACAGGGATGATCGGCATACCGTTGTACGCCTGCACCTTGGTAGTCACCTCACCGCGTGTGAAGTCGATGACCGACAACTGGCGGGAGATCTCGTTGGTGCTCTGCAGCGCCGCATAGATGGTACTGTCCACGAAGCAGACCAGTTCCTCGTCGTAGTCGCTGGCATCCTGTGCCGCGATCATCGCCGCCGCCATCTTGGAAAACACCGTATCGGCGGGAAGTTCACCGTCCAGGACCTCCACCTGACCGTCTTCGGCGGCCGCCGCACCCACGATCTTCGAGATGACGTATGCATCCATCTCGGGAATCACCTGTGCACGCACGAATTCCGCCATCACTTCACCTGCGAGATTACCGATACCGCTTTCGTCCGCATCCTGTGCGTCCAGTTGGAAAGAGCGGCCGCGATCCTGCGACAACTGATACGGCGTGCGGGAGATGGTCACTGCCCCCTGCACAAAGCCGGTATCGCGGTCGTAATCGCCCATTGCCGACATATCCAGTTCAGGTACGATGACGATACCGTTGCCCATGAACTTCGGCTTCAAGCCGTTGTCCGAAAGAATGCCCGTGACCGACTTCTGCGACAGCGCACGTTCCAAGTCCGCCGTCATCGTTTCCGCCAAAGTCACCGTGTTGATGTTCGAATTGCTGTTTGTTGCTATGTAAGCCATGTTGTTTCCTCCTTAAAATTATAAAAATCGTTTTCGAAAGGCGGTTGAAAATGCCGCGGATTGATCGTCACTCCGTGCGATCGCCTCCGCTTCGCCGCGCAAGGACCCTACCGAAGCCGCAGCCGCCTTCTCTTCTGCGTTTTTTTCGGCCGCCGCCCGACGGCTGTTGCGGTATAAATACCGCAAATACCCGTCAAACAGCGAGATCCCCTGCTCGCTCGCCTCCTGCACGACGCTTTCGGGCAGGTCGGAAAATGCCCCGATCTCGGGGAATTCCTCTTGCAACCGTCCGAACTCCTCCCCCATACGCTGTGTCAGCGCATCGCGGGCGGCGTCCGCCTGCTTTTCCTCCCGTGCGGCGGTGGTGGTCGCACGCTCACTGCGCAGGCGACGTGCCGTCTCCTGCAGCCCACGTGCGATCTCCTCGTTACCGCCGCTTTTTTCCAAAAAGTCGCGGTACTCCGCTTCCTCGTACATTGTGGAAAGTCTCTCCACCACCGTGCCGAGATCCTCATCCGCCGCCCCCGCAAGGGTACGCAAGCGGTCCAGCTGCGGCACCACCTTGTGCTCGTAGTCGTACTGTGATTTGAGCAATTTTTGAATCAACTCCGGCGCATCCGCGGACGAGACCGTCCGCGTTTCGTGGTTAAAGCGATAGGTTATATCACTGCCCGCTTTTGACGGGGCCTCTGCCGCTGCGGTCGGGGGTATGGTATCCGCACCGCCCGTATTCGGCATCGCATCGTCACCGACGGGTGCGCCGCCCGCCGTTATCGACTCCGTCTGTTCCACCTGTGGTGCGGTATCACAAACGGTTGTGTCCATCTCTTCATTCATTGCCTAAAACCTCCTTCATCATCGGTCTTTCCTTCAATTCCCGCAACAATCCTTCCAAATTCGGCACCGTACCGCGCGGCAAGCGTGACAAATATTGCTCAACGTCCAACACCTTGCGGTCAAACAAGTTATCGAGTGTCGCAATACTCTGTGCCTCGCTCCACAAGTTACACGTGCCCACGTCGATGCGGGTGGTGATCAAAAGATCACGGTAACGTTCGCCGTCGAACGGCATATACCACGTGCCGTTCTCCTCCACCACTTTCAGTGCACGCCGCCCGTAATTCGCGATCCAATGATCCGCCCAGATACGCGCCACGTCCTCCACGAAGGTGTAAAAGCGGTTCTTCTGCATGGTCAGCGGCATGGTCGCCGCCTCACGCACCGCGATGATCGCGGATGCGTTATCGGGACGCATGTCACCGAGCGCCGCATTGTTCGCACCGCTTTGCGTCAACGTCTGTGCGATCATCTGCTCGACGTTGTCCGAAAATGCGGGCGAAAACTGCGGCGGATTTAAGAATCCCGCTACCTGCCGCACGTCTCCTTCCACGCCGTTCACCGTGATGATCTGACCGGGTTCGTTGGTCACGGGCCCCGTTACGGCATCGCCGTCCACCACCATGATGGGCATCCCCATCACCATTACCGCCCACACCGAAGCCGTGATCATACGGTTGATGGCGATCTGATTCGGGATCAAATACGTCACTTCACTGTCGCCGTACGCACAGTTGCGGCGACGTTCCCACAGATAGACCGCAAACGGGTAACGGTGAAGTCCCGTATCCCACGGCGGGCGCACCGTCACCTTGTCGGTCACCTTGACCGCCTTCACGGTATACGCCGTGCCGGTGGCGTTCCACTCCTTGTAAAACTTGGTGAGGACCGTCACCTTCGCCACACCGTTCCTGTCGCCGTCCGCACCGAGCTCACCCGCCATATATTCGGTGCTGTCATCCGCCGTAATGCGGGCGATCTCCTCATCCGCTATACCGTTTGCCTTTGCCTCGCGGCGCACGCTGTCCACCGTCTGCCGATTGGCAACGATGATAAACGGTTGCGCCTGCACGTCGTCGCCCGTCGGATCACCGAAATACACGTTTTCGACATCCAACACTTCACAGGCGATATCTCCCGTGATGGGGGTGCGGCGGTTTTCGTCTGCATACAGCCCCGTTTTCGCCTGCGGATCCCAATAGGTGTACAGCACGCCCGTACCCGCGTTATACGCGTTGCGAAGCACGCGTTCTTTCTTGTCGTCGAATTGCAACCGCTCGGATTGCACGCGGAAATAATCCGACATCGCCGACATCACCAAATTGACCTCCTCGGTGGTGGGGATCACCTCACCGCCGATATGCGGCACTTCTGCCAACCCACCCACGGGTGTCGCCGCCACCTGCTCGCGAATACGCCGTACCCGTTCTTGGATATCCACCGTATTCGGTACACCGTCAGCGGAAAAATTCACCGCCACGGGTGCCGAACCGATTACCGCCTGCTTGTATTCACCGATACGCTTGATCACGTTATACCGCACCAACGGGCGGTCGGTGCCCACGCTGGCACCGTGCCACTGATCTCCCGCGTAAAACCGCTCATTGATGCGGTTTTGCTCGTACATACCGCGGGCACCGAAATTATTTTTAAAGTCGGTACCCCGCTTATACTCCTCCTGCACCGTCTGCGGTGCATACCATACCTTTTCCGTCACCGTCATCTCCCCTCTCGTTTACGGTACAACGCCGCGGCAACTTCTTCCACATCCCGTTGTTCCGTTCCGTCGTATGCCCAAAAATTCTGCATCTGTGCCTGTTTGCGGCAGTGTGCCATGACCGCCGCCTCGTCGCGCGGGGGCGCGGGCGGCACTTTTTTCTGCCACCGCCACACGACCGCTCCCACGGCCAAAAGTACCAAACCGATTACCAATACCGTCATGTCCAACCTCCTTTAAAGTCACGGGCGGTCACGCCGCCACAGGCCGACGACCGCCGTTTTTCCGTTTTTGTTTCTTGCGGGCGAAAATGCCGCACATCCGCCATGGCGTATCGCAAGGCATCCATCAAATGGTTGTCACTGTCGCACGGGTGATTTTTCCCCCGCCCCGTCACGCGGTCGACCTCCCAGCGATACGCGGAAAGTTCCGCCGCCGTGTGTACGCACCGCGGATGTACCGTAATGGCATATTCGCGTATCTGCGCAATGCCGTTCAGCACACTGTCTGCCCCTTTTTCGGCGGGTATCACGCGGGTGATGCCGTATTGCCGCAGTTCCGCATTGGACTTCGGCTCGGCACAATCCGCGCGGATACGTTCTTTTTGAAACCCGTGCCGCACGATCTCCCGTGCAATATCCGAATTCAGCATTCCCTTTTGATAAAACTCATCAAAGATGAAAAGCCGTCGGTCGACCTTGTTCACCGCCGCCGCAATAAACGCCGTCGGATCGTTCGAGTAACCGTAGTCCAACCCGAACACGCACCGCCATTTCCACGCCTCCTCTCCGCGTATCAAACTCGTCGGATCAAACGCCTCTACCCGCCAATTCTCAAACACCAACCCCTCCGCCACACCCCATTCGCCAAGCCCCGCCACCGCATACCGCCGCGGATCGCGCACCTTCATCTCCTCGTACGTTCGGCGGTCGCGCTCATCCAGAAACTCGTTGATGAGATAATTGGTGGTGATCGCCAGCACGTCCTCCTGCGGTGTGTCAAAGAACCGCTTTTTCAGCCAGTGTCCCTCGTTCCACGGGTTAAAGGTGATGGTCGTTTGCTTAAACAGCGGCGGTGGCACCGCTCCGCGCGGAGCGGATAGGTCGAATTTCACGAAATCCGACTCACTCGGGATCTCAAACGCTTCCTCGATCCACACCCAGCAAAGATACCCCTGCTCCACCGTCACCGAAGCGAGTTTCAACGGATCGTCAAACCCACGGAACATAATGCGCTGTCCCGTCGGCTTATACCGCAGCTCGAGCGGCGAGCGCACCGCCTCCCACAGATCCTCCACCCCCAAACGGCGGATCGCCCACCGCAACTGCGCAAAGGTGGAATCGGCGTGCGTGTTGTATATTTGCCGCACCACAAGCAGATTGGCACCGGGGTATTTCATCAGATGATATATGTACCACAGCGCCGTCGTGCTGGACTTTTTGGAGGCCTTTCCTCCCTTCACCACGCGGTACCGCTTGCGACACCGCCAAAACTCGCGATACCCTTTCCCCACCACGTCGGGCAGGTACACCCTCATCGCGGCAAGTAGGCACGCATGTGCATCAGTGCCTCCTCCGTTTCCTCGATCTCCTCGTCCAACATCCGCAAGCGGCGGCTTTCGTTCAGCATCTGCTCGCATAATTGTTCCCGCCGTTGATACAGTCGCCTCAGCACCTCGCGATATTCCTTTACCATAGTTTCCATTCCGTCAGATCTCCTGTTCTCCTTCAAATACGATCGGCTCGCTCGCCCCTCCCGTTTCCTGTCCGTATCCCGCGTATTGCCGCAGATACATCATGTGCATATTGGCACTGCTGCCGCGGGTCAGTGCGTATTCCATCACACTGGCGGTCGCCTGCCCCGCCGCCGCCCGTACCGCCTCCACCACCGCCCGTGCACGACCTTGCGGTCGGTACCCGTCTTCCAGATATCGCCTGAGCGTCGTCACGCCAATATCCAGTTCAGCCGCCAACCGCTCCACCGTCAACGGCACCTTATGCGCCGCAGCATACTCCTCTGCCCGCGCGATCGCCTCTTTTACTGCGGCAAGCGACCGCTTTTCCAATGGTTTTTCCGTTTCTCTGCACCTCCTCGTTTTGCGTTATGCAAAATTTCGATCAAAATCAAAGTGCCGCTTCGGCACCTGTCGTGAGTACCGCCATTCCCTTTACCGTGTTCACGCCCGCCACGGCAAAGTACCCGCATATCGCCGCCCGCTTGTCCGAATACGGCGGTATGCTGACCCACTCTCCCTCCACGTCGGCATAGATCGTCACCTCGTCTTCCCCATCCGCCGTCGCCAATATATCACGCAACTCCGCCACCGTCGTCCCTCTCACCTCTCTTTTTGCGCTGTGCAATTTTTTCGAAAAAAGAAAAGAGAACATTTGTTCTCCTCACATTTTCATTATAGCCTCATTTTCACGATTTGTCAAGAGGGAAATGGAATTTTTTTGAAAATTCGGTGTATCCGTGCCCGATCGCTTGCCCGATTTCCCCGTTTTTTGTCGAAATTCGCGTTTTTGTTCTGTTGGGGCGTGACAAATCTCGCCTTCGGCAGCGTTACGCACGAAATGATCCTCGTGTGGGCGGCATTCGGCACCTGCCAAGGCACACACGCCAAATCCCTAACCGTAACCCACTTACAGCGGGTATTTTATTTTTGTCTTCTTCCAAATTTCCTCTTGATTTTTCATGAAACTTGTGTTAGACTAATACTCATGTTAAATATGCGGCTGTAGTTCATCGGTAGAATAGAAGCTTCCCAAGCTTCGGAGGTGGGTTCGACTCCCATCAGCCGCTCCAACAAGAAAAGCACCCCTTTGGGGTGCTTTTCTTGTTATAGCAGTTAATCGGAGAGGAAGAACCCCGCATTCCGTAAGGAATGCATAAGTGTTTGCGTGTTTGGTCTCGGGCAAGCACCGCGTTGGCGCAAACACGGGGTTCTGACTCCCATCGACTCATTGCGTACGCACCCCGCATTCCGTAAGGAATGCACAAGTGTTTGC
>CAZESL010000089.1:0-9363 GCA_964515215.1 uncultured Eubacteriales bacterium | reverse complement strand
TCATCGAATAGAACGGTTCGGGGAAGATCATTTCGCCGATATACGCATCCGCATCCGACGCAGGTGCCCACGAAACCGTGTTTTGCAACGTCGCGTCAATCGCCGCCGCGTCACTCGGCACAGCAACGGCATCGCCTTGCAAAACGGCACGCACTTCGCCCAGGTAGGTTTCGGTGTGCACCACTGCGGCGCTCTGTGCCGCAAAGGTCGCGGTATCGAGCACCGTGCCGTCCGCCGCCGACAGCGTGAGTGTCACCTGTCCCTCGAGTGTGCCGCCCTCAGCATAGGTGACACACACGTTCGGGTACGCCGCCTGCCCCTGCGGTGCCAACAGCACCGCGCCCGAAGCATCGGTAAAATATAAGGATTCCAATGTAACGCTCGTCTCTGCCGCAACGGTCAGACCGCTCACAGCGCCGATCAATAAGACCAGCGACATCAGCCACGCCGTGCAGCGTTTCAGGGTTTTCATGGATATTGCCTCCTTTTACATCTTTACGTTTACTATACACCGCCTACACCGTATATAATATAATTTTCTCGCTTTCATTTTTATATTTATTGGCTTTTTGTTGACACACGTTGGGTGGCCGCGCTATAATGAAACGGGGTGATCTCACATGAAAGACGGCACGTTGATCTTAGCGTGGCAATCCACACGCGGGTGCGGCGAATACATCGAGCCAAACCAACACGACCACAACGAGGTGGTATATTTCCTTGCGGGAAGCGGCGAGATCGAACTGAACGGACAGATCTTTCCGTTTTCACAAGGGGATTTCGTCTGTATACCGCAAGGTACACCGCACCGTACGGCACATCTCACGGAATCCGTAGTGCTGTATATTCGGTTCAGCGGATTTTGCGATCTCCCCTGCTGTCTGCTGAGTGACTCCACCCGCCGTGTGGAACGGCTTTTGCGGGATGTATTGCACGAAATGCAGGAGCAACCGTTTGACTATACCGCTATGGTGGCGTTGAAATTGCACGAACTCCCCATCCTCATTCAACGATACTGTCACCCGCACCACACACCGAAGAATTTGGAATATATCGTCAATTTTCTGCGGGAAAATTGTCACGAAAAACTGCGGCTCGCCGACTGCGCGGAGCAACTGCATATCAGTTACGACTACTTTCAGCACAAATTCAAGGAATATACCGGCGTTTCACCTCAACAGTTTTTGATCACACAGCGGCTGTCCACCGCCGAGAAACTGCTTTGTGAAACATCGCTTTCCTGTACCGAGATCGCATTTCGTTGCGGCTTTTCCACCTCCGCACAGTTTTCGGCACTGTTCAAAAAGAAACACGGCATCCCGCCCCTGCGCTATCGCCGCCGGTAGGGGCCCCGTCTGCCCCGCGGCATTGGGGATGAGAACAAACAACGGCAAGCGAGTGATCGCTTGCCGTTGTTTCATTTCTTTTTCCTTTTCAACGCCGTGACAGGACGGCCGAGGTACAGCCGCGTGGCGTTATCCGTCAGCGCCAGTATCACCGCGAACGTACCGACCAACACGGGGAAAGTAAACGCGTACTCCACCATCGCCTGTGTGCCGTATGCCACCACAAAGGTGAGAAAAGCGTATCCCAACTGTTCGCTTTCCCGCCGCCGTATCAGCATAAAGCCGCTGTGAAGCATATGGAAGGCCAAGTAAAGGTACAAGCACAGGGCGATGATGCCGCCTTCCACCAAAAGTTGCAAGATCGTGTTATGTGCGTGGGGCGCATGGGTGCCCGCCGCCGCCAACACCTGCCAGGTGTAGAAAATACCGCAACCCGTACCGAACACGGGATGCTCGGCAATGATCTCCAAACAAATATCCCACGACGACAACCGTTCCAGACCCGAGACGTCCAGCGTACCGAGAGACACCACGCGGTTCCACACCGCGTCGGGAATCAGGAGCAGTGCCGCCAGTGCGGACATCAAAATGGTCACAATACGCCGACGGTTGGCGATCACCAACACTACCGCCGCCGCCACCAAGGCGATATACGCCCCGCGCGAGAAGGTGAACGCGGTACAGCCGATCGCCGTGAGCAGGCAAAGCCGACTGATCCCCCGCCGCGAGGGATGCGGCGCATGAAACGCGTGATAGGCGGCAAACGGTATCATCATCACCAAATACTGCGAGAGAATGTTCGGATTGCCGAAGGTGGAACACACCCGCACCCCGTCAATACGCAGATCCACGCGGAAGGGGAACACGGCGTACACCCGTTTATCCAGCCACGCCCACACCTGAAGCGGTGTCTCACACCCCACGAACCGCAAAAAATACTGTACACATCCGATAAGTCCGACGATACCGAGCACCAGCGTCAGCACCATCAGCGTGTCTTCCAGCCGCCGCCGTTCGGTCAGCACGGTGGTCAGCGCCACATACCCACCGAGCATCATCACCCACAGTCCTGTCGAAGTGAGTGCCGACATCGGTTGCGCGGCAAACGGGACAGATACCGCGAAGTACGCAACAAACACCAACAGTACCCACCCGATGGTACCGAGTGTGAGCGAATGCGCATTCTTTTTGGCATCCCGCGCGGCGGCTATCCCCGCCAAAATGACCATCACGGGTGCCATATATTCCGGCAACAGGGGGATCACGCCAAGATACAGCACCGCGCGAAACCACGGCTCACACACGCGCGCCGTCACACGTCGAAAAAAAGCTGTCACGCCATCCCCTCCTTTTATATAGATATACTATAACATTTTAACTATACACTATTTCTCTCCAATTTGCAACCCCCAAAACGCCCTTTCATCCGTTCCCCCCTTTTTGCACGCGGTTTTCGAATAACCGAATTGTTTTTTATACCTTTCCAATGCTTTTTCACCTTGTTATGCGCATTTGAAACTGCTATAATGATAAAAAACAATCTGATAAAAGGCAGGTAATTGCTATGAAGATGCGCGTCCCTTCCATTCCGCTGATCACGGTGGACCCGTACTTTTCCGTATGGACACACGACCGATTGAACGACCGTTTCCCCACCCACTGGACGGGTGCCCGCAACGCGATGCTCGGCACCGTGACGGTGGACGGCACCCGTTTTCGCTTCCTCGGCCGTTCGAACGATGCGGCACTCGAGCAAGTGTCGCTCGATATGGATGTGTTTTCCACCACCGCCGTGTTCCAGGGCGCAGGCATCGAACTTGTTGCCGTGTTTTCCACCCCGATCTTAGTGACCGACCTGTACTACGCCTCCCGTCCCGTGTCCTATTTGAAACTGTCGGTAAAATCGCTTGACGGCAAAAAGCACGCGGTCACCGCCAAACTCTCCTGCAGTGAGGAATTGGTGTTGAACCAAGCGGGCGAAGGCCGCGCATGGTCCGAGACCGCCGCGGTAGACGGTGCGGTGGCCGTACGTATGGGCAAGGGCGACCAGCGTCCGCTGTGGCGTTCGGGTGACCTCATCCGCATCGACTGGGGCTACTTCTATCTCGCCGCCAAAGGCGAAGGCACCGTCGGTAACAAAGTGTTCGAGAATATGTACGCCGTGTGGGCCCAGACCCCCGTTGAGGACGAAGCGCTGTTCGCGTTCGCTTTCGACGATATCGACAGTATCGAATACTTCAAGAATCCGCTGAAAGCCTACTGGAAGAAGGACGGCAAGACCATCGAGCAGGCCATCGCCGAAGCGTTCGGTGACTACGACGATATCCTCGCCCGTTGCCAAGCGTTCGGCGGTTCTTTCGTGGCCGAAGCCAACGAAAAGGGCGGCGAACATTACGCAGAACTGCTCACCCTCGCCTACCGCCAGGTCATGGCGGCACACAAACTGGTGCTGGATGAAGAAGGAAACGTGCTTTACATTTCAAAGGAGTGTAACTCCAACGGTTGCGCCGCCACGGTGGACGTGACCTATCCCTCCGCCCCGATGTATCTGCTCTACAACCCCGAATTGCTCAAAGGCATGCTTCGCCCCGTGTTCCGCTATGCCCGCACAACGGAGTGGACCTACGACTTCGCACCGCACGACGTAGGGCAGTACCCGCTCGTGAACGGGCAGGTGTACGGCGGCAATAAACTCGAATACCAAATGCCGGTGGAAGAATGCGGCAATATGATCGTGTTGTGTGCCGCGTTAGCGGAAGTGGAAAACGACGTCACCTTCGCCAAGGAAAATATGGATCTGCTGGAAGTGTGGTACCGTTATCTCGTAAAGTACGGTGACGATCCCGAAAATCAGTTGTGCACCGACGACTTTGCGGGACATCTCGCACACAACTGTAACCTCTCGCTGAAAGCGATCATGGGCATGGCGGGATACAGCCGCATTTTAGAGCGTCTCGGCCGCGCCGCCGAAGCCGCCGAGGCAATGGAGACCGCAAAAGCATACACCGCCTCTTTCCTGCGCCGCGCCGAAAATCCCGACGGCAGTTACCGCTTGGCGTACGACCGCGAAGGCACATTCAGTTTGAAGTACAACGCCATTTGGGACAAGGTGTGGAAGACAGGGCTGTTGCCCGACTCCTTCTTTGAAGCGGAGTTGAAGCGCTACCGCGCCGAAGTGATGCCCTACGGCGTGCCGCTGGACAGCCGTGAAAAGTACACCAAGTCCGACTGGACGATCTGGGCGGCTTCGCTGACCGGCAAAAAGGAAGACCTCGCGTTCTTCTCCGAACGTCTGTGGCTGGCGTATAACACCATGCGCACCCGCGAAGCGATGACCGACTGGTACTTCACCGACACGTCCGAAATGTGTTCCTTCCGCCACCGCACGGTGCAGGGCGGCTTGTTCATTCGTTTGATGTTCTGATCTCACACTCAAAAAACGAGGCTGTGCATAACAGCCTCGTTTTTGTGTATGCTAATCCCACTATAAAAGCGGAGTTGATAACTATGTGCGGTATTGTGGGATATGTGGGACGGCAGAACGGCACCGAGCGTCTGCTCGGCGCTCTTTCGGATTTGGAATATCGCGGATACGATTCGGCGGGTATTGCGGTGTTCCAAGAGGGCCGTGTGCGGGTGGTGAAGACCCGCGGCCGCCTCTCTGACCTGCGGGCAAAACTTGAAGCGGAAGGTATGCCTGCCGCCACCTGCGGCATCGGGCACACCCGTTGGGCTACCCACGGTGAACCGTCCGACCGTAACGCCCACCCGCACCAAAGCGGACGGGTCACGCTGGTGCACAACGGCATTATCGAAAATTATAAGACCTTGCGGTCCGAATTGCTGGCCGCGGGTTACGTTTTTCGAAGCGAGACCGACACCGAAACGGTGGTGCATCTGTTGGATTCGTTGTATCGCGGCGACCCCGTGGCGGCTATGTTTCAAATGCTTGACCGTTTGGAAGGCTCGTTCGCTTTGGGGGTACTGTTTTCCGACCGTCCCCACGAAGTGTACGCCGTGCGGCGGGAAAGCCCGCTCGTGGTGGCAAGCAGTGAAGACGCACAGTACTTGGCGTCCGACGTGACCGCCGTACTCCCCTACACCCGCCGCTACTATCTGCCCGAAAACGACGAGGTAGCCGTGCTCACCGGCGATACGGTCACCTTTTACGGACGCGATCGCAGACCGCTCGAAAAGCCGTTGCTCACCGCCGACTGGGTGCATGCCGCCGCCGAAAAGGGCGGATATCCCCACTTTATGCTCAAGGAGATCTATGAACAGCCCGCCGCCGTGCGCGCCACGCTCGCGCCGTACGTGTGCGACGGGTTGCCCGACCTTTCTGCCTGCGGGCTGACCCCCGCACGGCTTGCCGCCCTTACCCACCTGCATATTGTGGCGTGCGGCACCGCCATGCACGCGGGACTTTCGGGGAAAAAGGCGGTCACCGCCTTGACCGCACTTCCCGTGACGGTGGAAGTGGCGTCGGAATTCCGCTATGCACTGCCGCCGCTCGGTGAAAGCGACGCCGTGCTGGTCATCTCACAGTCGGGCGAAACGGCGGACACGCTGGCCGCTCTGCGTGCCGCCAAAGCGTGCGGTGCGCTCACCGTGGCGGTGGTCAACGTACAGGGGAGTACCATTGCCCGCGAAGCCGACGTGACCGTGCCGACCGCCGCGGGACCCGAAATTGCCGTAGCCTCCACCAAAGCGTATATGGTGCAACTGGCGGTGATGTACCTCTTTGCGTTGCAATTGGCACTCGCGCGGGGAGCTGTCGGCACCGACGAATGCCGCCGTCTCACCGCCGCACTGTGGGATATGCCCCGCTTGTTGGAGGATGCGCTGGCGCTCGCCCCTTCGTGTAAAGACACCGCCGCCGTGATCGCCAAAACAGAGGATCTTTTGTATATCGGGCGAGGAGCTGACTACCCGCTCGCACTGGAAGGCGCGCTGAAACTCAAAGAGATCAGTTATATCCACGCCGAAGCCTACCCCGCAGGAGAACTCAAACACGGCACCATCTCGCTCATCACCGAAAATATGCCGCTGGTGGCCGTCGTCACCGAACGTCGCCTCTTAAAAAAGACGGCGGGAAATATCAAAGAAGCCAAGGCGCGCGGTGCGCTCACCGTCGCGGTACACGCGGCGGATATGGCAGTAGAGGCCGATATCCGCCTGCCGCTCCCCGTGACCGATGACATTTTTGCGGCGATGCCCGCCGCCGTGCCGTTGCAGTTACTCGCGTATTATACCGCCGTTGCCCGCGGATGCGACGTGGACAAACCCCGCAACCTCGCCAAAAGCGTCACGGTGGAGTGAACCCCAATAAAGGCAGGTACGAAACGTAAAATCGTACCTGCTTGTTTTCGTTTATTCAGTCGCCCTCTTCGCGGTAATTTTCCAGCGTTATTACGCAAGTGCGTATACGCAGAAATGTAAAAACACATACAATAATTTTGAGGTGTTTTTCATGAATGTTAAAGATGCTGTTGCCGAACGTTTCAAGACCCTGTGCGACGAACGGAATATTAAAATAAATGAATTAGCCAACCTGTCGGGAGTAACCCCCTCTACTGCTTACAGTATGATGGATACAAGTCGACGCGGCGTGTCCATTGTGACCATCAAAAAATTCTGTGATGGATTGGACATTACTTTAGGCGAATTCTTTTCCACACCCACATTTGACGCATTGGAACAGGAAATTCGATAAAAAAAGCGCAGAGAAGATACGACATCTTCTCCGCGCTTTTTCATTTTACATGCACCGATTTACCGCAACCGCTTTCAAACACCCGTGCAACATGCACCCCCTTGCCTCCCCTTGTGAGGTTATTCCCCCGCGTGCGGGGGAAATGTCCGCGAAGCGGACAAAAGGGGCCCGTCTCCGGGAGAAAAGGTGGATTTTTCGCGGTATTAACCGCGAAAAAGACGGAGGGGTAGTTGGTTGTTGTAAACATTGCGGTTCGTCGTAAACGCCGAACCCTACGAGCACATTTGCCGCCTACTCACCAAGGCGCTGCCCTACCGCTTCCGACATCTTACTTCCCGTAAAAAATCGGTAAGAACCACGCGTCGTCGATCTGAAAGGTACGCCCGTTCAAATAATCCAGCAGACCCGTCGGCTCCTTGAACGCAAACGTCAATTTATACGAACACAGTGCCTGGCGGTTGCCGAAACCCGCCGCGCGGTTTTTTTGGTTGGTGCCGTATTTCCCATCTCCCAACAGCGGATGCCCGATGGACGAGAGGTGCGCGCGGATCTGGTGCGTGCGCCCCGTGAGTAACGCGATCTCGAGCAGCGACATATCCCCCCGCTCTTCGAGCACGCGGTAACGGGTCACGATGGTGCGCGCACCGTCGCGGGCACGGTCGGAAATATACACGCGGTTTTGCTGTTCGTTCTTTTCCAGATACGCGGTGAGGGTATCCTCCCCTTTCGGCATACGCCCGCTCACCACACAAAGATAAAACTTGTGGATACGGCGCGCCTTCAACTGCTCGTTCAAAATGCGCAACGCCTCCGCGTTTTTTGCCGCCATCACGATACCGCAGGTGTTGCGGTCGATACGGTTGACCAACGCGGGCGCAAAACTGTTCTCTTCCTCAGGGCGATATTCTCCTTTTTCGTAGAGATACCGTTGCACGCGGGTAATGAGGGTATCGCGATACTCCTGTTCATCGGGGTGCACGAGCAACCCCGCTTCTTTGTTGAGCAACAGAAGATTTTCGTCTTCGTACACGATCGACAGCCGTTTGCCTGCCGCCAAAAAATCGTATTGCGGAGCACTCTCCTCCAAAAACTCGTCCTTCACGTACAACGCGAGCACGTCCCCTTCCGAAAGACGGGTCGCGATCTCGCACCGTTTACCGTTGAGTTTGATATTTTTTTTGCGGATCTCTTTGTACATCACCGTCATGGGCAGGGAACGAAAGGTTTTGGAAAGAAACTTATCCACCCGTTGACCCGCATCATTTTTACCAACCGTCACCGTCTTCATTCGGAGCACCTCCTCTCGCCCGTTCATCATACACCAAACGCCGCCGTTTTGCAAGGATTTTGTAAAAAAGGGTATTCCCAAACGGCAGAACTTGTGGTAAAATGAAGGAAATATAACACGGGAGGTCCCGTATGAGTATGAACGATAATCCCCACGCCGGACACCGCGAACGGGTGAAGGCCCGCTTTCTGGAACACGGCATCGGTGCCTTTGCGCGGCACGAGATGATTGAATTTTTGTTGTTTTTCGGTATTCCCCGCAAGGATACCAACGAGTTGGCACACCGTCTGCTCGATCATTTCGGTTCCATCTCCGCACTGATGGGTGCGACGTATGAAGAACTGGTCGCGATCGACGGCATGACTCACAACGCCGCCGTGCTGATCCGCTTGTTTAACGGATTGGAAACGGAATGTCAGCGGGAACGTTTCTCGACCGAGCGTCTGCTCACCACCCGCGAAAAGATACGCGATTTCGTGTTGCCGCTCTTTATCGGGGCGCAGACCGAGCAGGTGCGTCTCGTGTGTCTCGACAATAATCGGCGGGTGCTGGCAAGCGGGCTGTTGTCCGAAGGCAGTGCCGCGGCGGTGGAGATCAACACCCGTCAGGCACTGCAACTGGCCCTGCGGTGTAACGCGACCTGCGCGGTGCTCGCGCACAATCACCCCGGCGGTCAACCGATGCCGTCCCGCGAAGACGTGGACACCACCGCCGCTTTGGCAAAAGCGTTGGAACTCGCGGGCGTACAGTTGATCGATCACATCATCGTGGCGGACAACGCCTATCTCTCGATGCGGGATGTTCCCCTTTGCGCCGCACTGTTTCGATAAGACCCATAAACGCCTGTAGGTGTACGGTAGACGTGCACCTACAGGCGTTTGTTTTGCCTATGAAGTTTTACGTGCCGTCCGCCAACAACTGCACCTGCACGGTGGCGGTGTCGCTCAACACGAACGGGGCAGAAAGGCGCACCCAACCTTCGTTCTTCGTGAGTTTTTCGCTCTCTGCCAACACGG
>CAZESL010000088.1:0-9583 GCA_964515215.1 uncultured Eubacteriales bacterium | reverse complement strand
AATGAAATTGTAAGGGCATCGCTACGGCGGTGCCTTTACTTATACTCAAAACTAATAGTATTCCCATAAATTATGACAAATATTCAAAACCGTCACTAAAAACATTGACAAACATTAGTTCGATAGTATATAATAAAGTTCCTCTTATGAGGAACTACAACTGAATACGATGTAAGATTGAGATGTGGCAAAGCCACCCAATGCCGGCGGTATGCTATCTTCGTGCGAACGGTAAAAAGTCAAAAGATTATCTGATTTGCGACAGCCACAAGCACAGCGTAAAGAAAGAGAAAGCATCCTTGCAAAACTGGCGCAGCAATCACAGCAAAAAGTTTGTAGATCCCGATAGGTGTGATTATGTTGCCCCTGACTGTAAACCCAGAATCAAAAGACCGTCCTGGCACGGACTTAGACACCTGTACTTTCAGGAAAATCGTCGCCGCTTGCTCGCAGAGGGCGGTATGACCGAACGCCAGATTGATAAAGAAATGAGCGAACGCTTGGGACACCACCGCAACGACATCAAAAAGTTCTATTCCGAGTTTCTGAAGGATTCGTAAGAAAGGAGGAGATAAGTGGGCAGAGAGGTTAAAATCATTCTCAAATCCCACATATCTGAAGATGAAATTGAAGCATTGGCAAAATGCTTCCTGCCGGACATACTTGACTTCTTTGAATCTGAAGAAGGCAGACAAGAATTTGAAAAGTGGAAAAAGGAACAGTCTGAAAAGGATACCTAAAGAACAATGGAGGCACAGGCCAAACCTGTACCTCCATCATTTTTTTAACTACGCAGTCTCATTGAGATAAACAACAAACCCGAACGTTTCACCGATTGGTAAAAGGTTCGGGTTTGAATGCTTTGGTGCCGGTGGCCGGACTCGAACCGGCACGGTGTCGCCACCGGTGGATTTTGAGTCCACTACGTCTGCCAATTCCATCACACCGGCGTGTGGAACATAAGGATTATACACCATGTTTTTGAAAAAAGCAAGCCTTTTTTTGAAAATGTATAAATTTCCTTGGAAAACGCCTAAACGCTTGCATTTTTGAAAGAGTGTGATATATTGGGTTTAACGGCTCATAGGAGGGATCTATATGAAACGAAAGGCCGCGTTTCTGTTTGTGTTGCTCATGCTGCTTTCGTTTTCGTCCTGCACACGGCGGGATAACGTGTTGCGCTCGGTTGGACGTTGCGAAAGTGAGCAGGTTTGGACACACGGTGGGTTTCAGGACTATACAGATTTTGGGATATATACCTTTTCCTCTTCGGTGGATCTTAGCAACAACCGCTACTTTTCTCCGGTGAAAGAGGAGGATATCGAAACGATAGGGGAGTACGTTACGTATTTTGAGGGGTGCGTGGAAACCATTTGTACGATGGTAGACCCCGAAGACGAATTGGTTGTAAACTATGCGTTTGACCGTGCGGTCATCGATACGGAGGACTACTTTTATATTTATGAGGACGATAACTATTCGGAGTTTGGCAACTTTGACTTGTGGTTTTTTGACGTGCAAACGGATACGCTGTATTTCTTTCACGACAACATGTAAGAATGGCATACAGTGTGCTTTTTCGGCATAAATTTCCTTGTAAAAACACCCCATCCAAAAAAATTCCTTGCATTTTTTTAAAAGTGTGCTATACTGTAGTCAGTCCCCACGGTATCGTGCGGACATTCCAGCGCTAAATGAGAGGGAGGTGCAACTCATGGCTTACAAGATCAGTGATGCGTGCATCAGCTGTGGTGCGTGCGCGGATGCTTGCCCCGTTTCCGCTATTTCGGAAGGCGACGGCATCTACGTGATCGATGCGGAGGCCTGCATTGATTGCGGCGCTTGCGCAGATTCCTGCCCGGTGAGTGCTCCGGAGGCCGAATAATTCGGCGGACATACAAATGGTATGTGCTAATAGAAAGCGACCGTGAGCGATCACGGTCGCTTTTGTTTTTGCAAAAAACGCTTGACAAGCATGAAAAAGCATGATATACTGGCTGTTGCCGCATGAAACGGGCTTATTAAGTGCGCCTAAAACGCCGCCCGCAACAGCGAGACTGATAAAGGCAGGTAAAAGTATGTACGCAATCATCGAAACCGGCGGTAAGCAGTACAAAGTGAACACGGGCGACATCGTGTTCATCGAGAAGCTGGATGCCGCGGAGAGCGACGAGATCAAATTCGATCGCGTGATCGCCCTCCACAATGACAAGGATCTCAAAGTCGGCGCTCCCTACATCAAGGGTGCTTCGGTCGACGCCACCGTGCTGAAGAACGGCAAGGGCAAGAAGATCAACATTCTGACCTACAAGCCCAAGAAGGGCTACATGCGTCGCAAGGGTCACCGTCAGCCCTACACCAAGGTGCAGATCGGTGCGATCCACGCCCGTGCACCTCGCGCTCCCAAGGCGGAGGTTGCTGCGGAGACGACGGAGGCGTAAGTCACCGTGGTGCTGGTGCAGATGCTTTCCCGCAAGGAACGCTTGTGCGGCTTTCGGATGGAAGGGCACGCGGGCGGTAAAGCAGGCAGCGACATCGTGTGTGCGGCGATCTCCTCGGCGGTATATATGACCGCCAACACCGTCACCGAAGTGTGCGGTTGCAAAGCCGACATCACGGTAGAGGACGGATTTTTCTTCCTGTTACTGGCGGCGGGCGATGAAGCGCGCGCGGCGGACGTACTGGAAGGACTGCGGTTGCATCTTTCGCAGTTGCAGCAGCAATACCCTAAGCGACTTCACGTAGATCTCGTCACGGTATGAGATCTCATCATCACGAAAGGATGGTCATTTGCTATGTTGAAAATTAACATTCAGCTCTTTGCTCATAAGAAGGGCGTTGGCTCCACGAAAAACGGCCGCGACTCCGAGTCCAAGCGTCTCGGTGTCAAGCGTGCGGACGGTCAGTATGTGCTCGCGGGCAACATTCTGGTGCGTCAGCGCGGCACCCACATCCATCCCGGCAACAATGTCGGTATCGGCTCGGACGATACGCTGTTTGCTTTGGTGAACGGCACCGTGCGTTTCGAGCGCGTGGGCAAGGATCGCAAGCGCGTGAGCGTGTACGCGGTCGAGCAGTAAGGCGCAAAGCGGGAGTGCAGCAACGGCGGCACTCCCGTTTTTTACATTTGAAATAAGCGTATTCAAGGCTTCCTTGTGTAAAGGGGCCGACGCGTCAAGAAAATGTGCCTGTGGCACATTTTTAGCCAAAGGCGGTCGCAATCTATGATTGCGACCCGGGCCGAAGGCTGTCGGCGCAGCCGACTGAGGGATTGTTTTTTAGTTCACAACCCCTCCGTCACGGCTTTGCCGTGCCACCTCCCCTTACACAGGGGAGGCTTTGGGATGCGCTGTACGAAAGAAGGGATTTCTGTGTTTATCGATAAGGCAGTCATTAAGGTGCGTGCGGGCAACGGCGGCAACGGCGCGGTGTCGTTCCACCGCGAAAAGTACGTGGCATCGGGCGGCCCCGACGGCGGCGATGGCGGTCGCGGCGGTAACATCGTGTTTTTGGCAGAGGATAACTGCAACACCTTGTCGGATTTCCGCTACAAGCGCAAATACGCGGCGGAGCACGGTCAAAACGGCGGTGCCAAGCGTTGTTTCGGCAAGGCGGGGGCAGATCTCGTCATCAAAGTGCCGCGCGGTACGCTGATCTACGATAACGAGACCGGTCGCCTGATGGCGGATATGTCGGGAGACGAGCCGTTTATTGCCGCACACGGCGGTCGCGGCGGCTGGGGTAACGCGCATTTTGCCACCCCCACCCGCCAGACACCGCGGTTTGCCAAACCCGGCATCCCCGGTGAGGCACCCGAGTTGCGTCTCGAACTGAAATTGCTGGCGGACGTCGGTCTGGTCGGCTTCCCGAACGTGGGTAAGTCCACCCTCGTTTCGGTGGTGAGCGAAGCGAAACCCGCTATCGCGGATTACCACTTCACCACCCTGTCGCCCGTGCTCGGTGTCGTCCGTGTGGCGGAAGGTGTGTCCTTCGTCATGGCGGATATCCCCGGTATTATCGAGGGCGCATCCGAGGGGGTAGGTTTAGGTCACGACTTCCTGCGGCACGTGGAACGGTGCCGCCTCTTGGTGCACGTGGTAGACGTGGCGGGCAGTGAAGGGCGCGATCCGCTGGAAGATTTTGATATCATCAACCGTGAGTTGCAGGAGTTCAACCCCGATCTCGCCGCCCGTCCCATGATCGTGGCGGGCAACAAGTGCGACTTGGTGGACGATGCCGCGGTGGACGCGTTTGCGGCCGAAATGGAAAAGCGGGGTTACCGTTTCTTCCCGATGATGGCGGCGATTGCCCACGGCACCGAAGATCTTGTGAAAGCGTGTGCCGAACAGTTGCAGACGTTGCCGCCCATTCGCGAGTTTGCGCCCGAAGCCCCCGTGGTGACGGTGGAGGAAAGCGGCCGCAAGCCCGTTATCACGGTGGAAGACGACGTCTATTTTGTGGAAGCGGATTGGCTGTTGCCTGTCCTGCGTACGGTGGATATCGACGACTACGAGAGTCTGCAGTATTTTCAGCGGTTACTCCAATCGTCGGGTGTGATCGACGCTCTGCGTGAAGCGGGTGTGCAGGAAGGCGATACCGTTTCGCTCTACGACTTTGATTTTGAGTTTGTGAATTAATGGGGGTGGGTTTTTGGAAACCTTTCGTTTGTTGAGCGATGACGTGACCCCCTCGTCACTCAGCCCCTTGACCCTCGCCTTTGTGGGAGACGGGGTGTACGGGCTGATGGTGCGCGAGCATTTGGCGTGCGAAGCCAACCGTCCCGTCGGCACGCTTCACAAAGCCTCGGTCGATCTGGTGCGCGCCGAAGCGCAATCGGCGGCGATGGAACGGCTGTTGCCGCTCCTCACCGAAGCGGAAGAGGCGGTGTTTCGCCGCGGGCGCAACGCCCACACTTCCCGCAACTCCCCCGAATATCACCGCGCGACGGGGCTGGAAGCCCTGTTCGGCTATCTGTATCTGGACGGTCAGCGCGACCGCCTGCGCGAACTCTTCCGCGAAGCGATGACCGCGTTGAAAGAATAAAAAAGCCGCCGTACGGCGGCTTTTTTATTCTTTCAACGAAGGGGCAGTCAACTGCTTATACACCGCATACAGTTCTTTGCGCGAAGAAACGCCGAGTTTGCCGTAGAGGTTGCGATTGTGGAACTTCAGCGTGTTTTCCGTAATGCATAAGGTCGATAGGATCTCCTCGGTGGTCATACGCGCCAGGCGCGCTTCAAAGATCGTGGTTTCGGTCGGTGTCAGGCGCCTAATACCTTCCAAAAACAGGTGCAAAGATGGATCGCTCACCTGCTCGGGCGACGGAAGCGATGCACCGTCGTGCGGCAGGGCGGCTTGCTCGATCAACGCCGTGAGCCGCCGATTTTCCGCGAGGACAAGGTGCAGCCCCAACAAAAACAGTTCGCTGATAATGTAAGAGACCGAAAGACATTCAAACGTGTTGTCCATCAACTGCTCAACACCCCATACCGCCAAATTGACGAACACCGCCAATATCAATACCACGGCACGGGCGGCGGTGTCCATCACCTTTTTGATTGCCGCTCGCAAAACGAGTACCACCATGGCGGCGAAATAGGCGAGCAAATACAGCGGGTAGACGATGTGCAGCGGCCCGTACACCTTACGCAATACGGCGGCACCGTCGACCGAGATCATGGAGACCTCGCGATAGTACCCGCGGCTTATCGTCACGAGAAACACCAGTGCGGCGGCTGTGAACAAGATCGCGGTGGAAGTGGAAACGGCGGACGGCTACGAGTTCTGGCCGATGGTCTCTTATGACGGTGAGGAACCGTATATCTGGGCGGAGGTCAACGGCAATTCGACCAAGGCGCATAAGGTCTACGGCAAAGATCCTCTCCGCTGCATCACCGTATACTATGAGTTCGGTATGTGCAACGACAGCGTGATCGAAAACATCGTCATCGATAACGTGACCGAGCCCGTGGCGGGACAGAAACCTACCTATACCGCCACCGTCCGCGGCAGCGGGTATTACGTAGACGTATCCAAAAACGTCTACTACGACGACTGGATGAACGGTCGAAAGTTGTACTATATCCGGAACGGCGTCAGCTGGTTTGACGTGACGGCGTCCGATTGGGTTTACGAAAATGAGACCTTCATACCCGGCCATCGGTATGCGGTAAGGGTGTATATCAAAACCGAAGAGGGGTATACCTTCTATCACGACCGCTGGTATGAAATGCTGTTTGCCGCTTCGGTGAACGGTACGGGAGCCGCAGGAAACACCACGAACAATCTGGGGCTTACGGAGCAGATCATCAGCGCCGAATTCCTCTGTCAGCCGCAGGAACTGTTCACTGTGATGGTGAACGGACCGGAAGCCCCACGCGCGGGCGAAACACCCGATTACACCGTGACGGCGGCGTATCCCGATCTGTATCGGCCGGATCCCAATTACGCCGGTACAAACGGTGTGATCTGGTATAACAGCGCGGGCGAAATGTTAGAGCCGACCGACACCTTCGTGCAGGGAGAGCAGTACAAGGTGGAGATCAAGGTGATCTCCGCACAGCTGAACGGTGCCGACGTGTGCGCGTTCGCTTCCGATACGGCGGCCTATCTTGACGGTAAGCAGGTGGTTGCCAAGGGCGATTGGGATAACGTATACGTGAGCCGCAACGCGGTGTACATCTATTATACTTTTGAGGAAGGGGCGTTGCCGCCCGCGCGCAAAGGCTCGGTCAGCGGCTACGTGACCGATCTTGGAGATGCGGCGGGAGAGATCACACTGCAACTCATTCCGCAAGGGCTTACCGAGACGGCATATGAAACGGTTCTCACGGGCAGCACGGTGAGTTACCGCTTCGCCCGCGTGCCGTCGGGTGTGTACACCCTGAAGGCGCAGAAAGCGGGCTATCCCACCGTTACCTACACCGTCACGGTGGCGGATACGGCGGTGATCCAAAACGTAACGCTGACACCGGCGGCCGTCGTGACGGTATACGGCGACGTGAACGGGAGCGGCAAAGCGGACTCCAACGATGCGCGCGTGGTGTTACAATACGCGGTGAAGAAGATCGACGGCACCAAACTGGATCTGGCAACGGCGGACGTCAACGGTGACAGCAAGGTGGATTCGAACGACGCACGTATCATCCTGCAGTACGCGGTGAAGAAGATCAACAAATTCCCTGCAGAAGGGTAAACGAAAACCCACCCCCATCCGTTTGGATGGGGGTGGGTTTGTTGTAAAGTAAAACCACGCGTTAGACGCGTGGTTTAGTAAAGCCTATGGCGATGGGGAGAAAAAGTAATTTTGGAAAGAAGAAACGAAAGGTTGGCTTATAAAACGATAAACTGTTACCCCCAACAATGTAAAAAACATAAACTCCTTCCGTCTTTTCGGCGGCGAACGCCGCCGAAAATCCACCTCCCTCAAAGAGGGAGGCTATGAAGGCCCCCTCGTTGAGGGGGCTGTCAGCCGAAGGCTGACTGGGGAGCTTGTTGCAGCGCTTGGCGTTGCCACCGACAGACCGCCTTACGCGTTTGACAGGCGAATTCTCGCGGTTGCGAAGAACAGAGGGCTTTGCCCGCATATGAAAAACCACCCGTTTCACGGGTGGTTTTTTGTTGTTTCTTATTCGCTTGCCGTTTGTGTTACCGTTAAGGTTACGCCGTCGCTTTGACACACCACCGTACCGTTACGGGTGGCATAGGATCGGCACCCGAGCGCCGTCAGCGCCGCGGCGGTTTCGGTTGCCATCGGGTTTTTATCCGAATCGCACGCGACCGCGTAGTCGGGTGTGACCATTTGGAAGAAGGTGGAGGTAAGGTCGGTGAAGTTGCCGTGATACGGCAGTTTCAGGAAGTCTGCCTTCCAGTTCTTTTTGCTTACCACCAACTCGGCAAGACGCTCGTCTTCCGCGTCTCCGGCAAACACAAACGCTTTCGCACCGTGACGCATTCGCACCACCAGCGAGAAATTGTTGTCCTGCTGAACGCCCTCTTTGTTGACGTAGGAACTTTTCAGGGGGGAGTTTATGGTAAGTTCGACGTCTTCAACGGAAAGCGTGACGTCTTCACCGCCGCATGGTAAGGCGGTGTCGGGGATCTGCAAGTCTTGTATGCTCTGCAGGAAGACGTCGTATTCTTCCCGCACACCCTCGTAATCGGGGCGGATGATCTGTCGAACTTCGGCAAAATTGAGCAGGCGGTCAGCCCCGCCCACGTGGTCGCGGTCGTAGTGGGAGATAATAAGCAGATCGATGACCGAACGGCCCTTTTCGTTCAAGTAGTTCAGCACCTTGCCGCCGTCGTCCGACTCGCCTGCATCAATGACCACCGTCTTGTTTTGGGTGGTGATGACGATGGCGTCTGCCTTACCGATGGACAGCACCGCTACCTCCACCTCACCCGTTACGGCGAGCGGCGGTTCGGTATTGGCGGCGGGGTCCTTGGGGCGGCAACCGCCTGCGAGAAGAAGGGTGCACAGGGCGAGAATGGCCAGAAACCGTTTCATAGTGTCGTCTCCTTTACCAGTGATTGATGTGGTCGGCGGTGAGTGCGTGTATCAATTTTTCGGCAACGTCGCCGTACTCGGCCGAGAGGTCACGCACCAGATCTTTCGCCTTTTGGCGGTGGGTGTGTCCGTCCACGGGACAACGGGAGGTCACGACGGGCAGTCCCTCTGCCGTGACAAAATTCGCGATCTCCCGCTCGGTCATAAAGATCAGCGGTCGTATCAATCGCAGACCGCGGCGGTCAAGGTCGGTCACGGGAGAAAAGCAAGCAAAACGACTGCCTTCCAGCAGATTCATCAGCACCGTTTCGGCGGCATCGTCTTTATGATGACCCAGTGCCACTGCGTTACACCCCGCCTCCACCGCCGTGCGGTGAAGCACGCCGCGCCGCATTTTGGCGCACAGTGAGCAGGGCGGTTTTCCCGCCGACTGTTCGATCGCCGCCTGTGCGAGACGGGTGCGCTTCAAAACGTACGGGACGTCGTGCGCTTCACACCATGCCGCCACGGCGGAAAAATCCGATTCTATCCCGTCAAACGCGGGATCCAGCGTGATCGCCGTAAGGGAAAACGACACGGGGGAGAAACGCCGCAATTCGGCAAGAAGGGCGAGCAACGCCATGCTGTCTTTGCCGCCCGATACGCCCACGGCCACGCGGTCACCTTCCTGCAACATGCCGTAACGGTCGACCGCCGCACGGAGAAGGCCGAGCAACTCTTGCTTTTTTGACATGGACGTCCCTCCTGACTTGTAATCGGCGCTGTTACCCTTGACTAAAGGGGGAGCTGGCCGAACATCGCCCGTATTCGGCACTTCTCGCAGTTTTTTCGGCGATGTTCCCGAGAATGAACGCACAAAGTTTGGATTAACTACAAGGCTCCCTTGTGTAAAGGGAGCTGTCGGCGTAGCCGACTGAGGGATTGTTTTATGCGTTCATTCTCTCAACTTAAATCGGCGAGGAGAAAATGACTGGGGGATTTCTATGACCGCGATGGCACTACTGTCCGTTTTGTGTGTTTCTGGAATTGTCAAGAAAATTGCAGTCGGAAAAACACCCTCACAGATGATAAGAT
>CAZESL010000087.1:0-9913 GCA_964515215.1 uncultured Eubacteriales bacterium | reverse complement strand
ACCGACGTGGCGGCGCGCGGCATCGACGTGGACGACGTGGAAGCGGTGTTCAACTACGATCTGCCCGAGGAGAACGAGTATTATCTACACCGCGTGGGCCGTACGGGACGCGCCAAACGCCACGGCATGGCATTCTCCTTCGTGACGTTGCACGACGGATTCCGCCTGCGCGATATCAAGCGGTACTGCCGCTCGGATATTCACGAATTGCATTTTGATGAAAACGGTGTTCTCACGAATGCCGACGGCACACCGTTCGGCGTGTAACGCCGTGTTGGGGTTCTGCACATCGTTTGATTAGATAAAAATGCGAGGTTGTCGCTTTGGCGACAACCTCGCGTTTTTTGTGCAATACCCACGGCAGGCGTTGTAGGGACAGGCGAGGACACGATTTCCGCGGGTTGCGATGCCTTTGATGGCGGACGTTCGCAGAACGCCCCTACGGGGGACAACTCCTTTTGACCTTGCGGTAGGGGCGAACTGTGTTCGCCCGCCACGGACGCCCGTCCATGCTTACGATAACGCACCATATGCTTGCCTCCCCTTGTCAGGGGAGGTGATTTTCGGTCGCGAAAGCGACGGAAAATCGGAGGGGTAGCGAGAGAAGGAGTGCCACCGGGATGTGACGCATCTCGCGGACGCGCCATGCGCGCCCCTACCTCACAACACACGTTGTGCGTTCCGTCGTGGAACGGGACGTCGAGGCGCCGTCCCCTACCGGTGCGTACTCACCCCTTCCGTTTACACGACTGTTCACACAATTTGCGGCGGCACGGTAGGGGCGGCAATCTGCCGCCCGCCTGCACCGCACCCTACGTTGCAATTTTGAATAAAACCTCATCGCACATTAGCATATAGCATGTTATCTACTCTATTCGCTAATTCAAACTCCTGCTCATTTTCCATATACTAATAACATAGAACCTATGCTATTTGCTTGGAGGATGAGGGCATGGACAAAACGGAACTTGGAAAACGCGTACGCGAGGCTCGAAATACCGCCGGGCTCACACAAGAAGTTTTGGCGGAAAAGGCAGACATCGGGGTCATGTATCTCGGTGAGATCGAACGCGGTATCAAAATGCCGAGTTTGAAAATTTTTATTAAACTCGTTGAAGCACTAAACATTTCCGCCGATTACCTTCTGCGTGATGAAGTCAGTTCCGGGAAGAGTTTCGTGTATGACGAAATCACACAGAAATTAGACGGTTTGACACCGCGCCAGCGCAAAGGTGCGGTCGAAATACTGGATGCCTATTTGAGAACTCTATAACTTGACAAGGAGCGAAAGATGCCTTGCAGCATTTCTCGTTTCTTTATTTTTTCTCATCGCCTTATTTCGACAACTTTTTTGCACAGAATCGGATAATATAGTCGTATAGCATAGAATTAACGCTATACGCTAACATGAAATGAGGGATTTTATGACATTTTTGGGAATACCCCGTCACATTGACAGTCTTGGACGTATAACGTTGCCATCCGAAATACGAAAGATGTACCAACTTTCAAAAGACGATACAGTCGAAATCGTAGGCACGTCAGACGGCATCTTACTTCGCGTTTCTAACATTGTCGTTGTGCGGAGCGAGAAGCCAACCGAAAAAATTACAGATTGATCTCCTTCTTACGCCCGCAGGGTAACAGCCACATTCCATGAAACCGCGCACCCACGGCAGGCGTTGTAGGGACAGGCGTCGACCCGATTTCCGCGGGTTGCGATGCCTTTGATGGCGGACGTTCGCAGAACGCCCCTACGGGGGACAACTCCTTTTGACCTTGCGGTAGGGGCGAACTGTGTTCGCCCGCCACGGACGCCCGTCCATGCTTACGATAACGCACCATATGCTTGCCTCCCCTTGTCAGGGGAGGTGATTTTCGGTCGCGAAAGCGACGGAAAATCGGAGGGGTAGCGAGAGAAGGAGTGCCACCGGGATGTGACGCATCTCGCGGACGCGCCATGCGCGCCCCTACCGCACCGTTCGAGTGGCGTGCGTTTTTATGGGGGCATATTTTTGAAACCCCGCGATTTTGTAATCTCTCAATCAAATTATACAAATCGTATATATCAAAAAGCGCTGAAGGCGGAATTTCGCTCTCAGCGCTTTTTCACAATATTCTTTACGGTTTTTTCAACACCGCCACGATATTCTCTTTCACCGTGACGTCGGTGTAGCCCGCCGCGCGGTAGTTGGTAAGCAATTCTTCCGCCTTGCCGTTGCGGTAACCGGGTCGCAGGTCGATCACAAGATAGTCCGCATCCATTTCGGCGTGATACACGTCCTCATACAGCACCGCCCGCTCGGCCAGGTGCGGCAGAAGGAAGGTGGAACAGGTGACCGACGCCTCATCGGGGATCGTTTCCAGCACCGCATCCATCGTACGGCAGGTCTCGATATTGTTCTTATACCGCAAGATCGCCGCATTGACCGACGGCCAGAAGATCATCGTATACAGCATCACCGCCGCGAGTGCCGCATAGGTCACACCTGCCCGCCGCGCAGGCGGCTCGCGGTCGGCGGCATTTATTACACACACATAGAGGAAAAACGCCGACACCGAAAAGGAATACTGGAAGGTGATGTTATACTGATACGGCCAGTTGGACAGCAGATTGATGACCACGGGCAACAACAGAATATACCGCGAAAAACGGCGTGTCGTAAACAGTAAGGGCATGATCGGTATCACCAGTTGTACGAGATACCACAATTTCTCGGTCGGGTTTTGAGCCGTACCGTACAGCACCCGCCGCAAAAACAGACCGGGGTTGACCGCGAGGGTCTTTACCATCGAGAGTAACCCACTGCCGCCGTACTGATATTCCGCGTACCGTCCGACCATACCGCCCTCGCCGTAGGTATCGAGCAGCCACAGCGCAACACCGAACCACAAAATCGCCAGCCCAAACAGCAACAACCCACGCCTGATATCACGACGGGAGAACAGCACGTACAAGGCAAAGATCGCGACCGCTGCCGCGGCGTCCTCTTTCACCGTCAGCACCAGAAGTGCCGCCGCAAGCGTCAGCCACGTTTTCTTATATTCATACGCGCAAAACAGCCACAGCAAGAGCGGTGCCAAAAAGCAGTTTTCATGCAGATCGTAAAGACAACCCGCCGACAGTGCCGGGTAGGCCGTGTACAGCAGGACCATGACCATGCTGACTTTTTCCGACAATCCGTAGCGGCGGCACAGAAGTACCAGCGGAAATACACCGCTTGCCACCACCACTGCCTGCCCGATGATGAGGGTGTAGGGGGTGGGAAACAGCATATAGGCAGGGAGCAGCAGATAGTAGACGGGCGAGACGTGCACCGCAAAGTGGGAGAGCAGACCGTTGCGCTCACATGTGGTGAGCGGTAACCCTGTTTCCTTCATATTGTGGAACATCTGACAGAAGATACCGAAATCGAAGTTCGGGGTGACGTAACACCGATGCCGCAGACAACCGAGCAGTGCGAGCACCCCCGCCATTGCCAAAAACAGCACACCGCATACCGTCCACGTACTCCACCGTGCGGGGCGCAGCCACCGCACCGATAAGAGACCGCGGGTCGCGGCATAATAAGTGACCGCCGCCGTGACGGCACAAAGCGCCAGGAAGAGATACATACGGGTAGAAACGTCTGCCCGAAGCGCAAGCCACAAGCAGAGCATCCACCCACCGCCGATCGCCGCGCGGGCAGGCACCTTCCACTGCGGGCGAAGGATCGCCGACGCGATAAGCAGCACCGCGACACCACCGATCACACCGCCGATCTGCCACCACGACAGCTCCTGCGCAAAATTGATGATGCCGTATTCGCCTTTGCGAAACGCCACCAGTGCCGCCGCTTGCCACAGCCAGCCTGCCGCCAAGGCCAGCACCCATTCAATGAACCTGACACGGCGAAGCGCCTGCCACAGATACCGTATCGTCTTCAACGTCCGCCCTCCTTCTTATAAAGGTTATATATATAACACGTTTCAACCGCTCAAAAAGTTTCACGTGCTTTTATTCTACCATACGGTATCCTCGTTTGCAACCGTCGATTTTACTTTCACGGTTAAAAGCGTTAAACTTTTTCTTGACCTTTTGGAGAAAAGCGAGTATACTGTTTTGGTACAAGTATCAAGGAGGCTCGTTTTATGCCGATTACAGAACTTTTGGAACGTAATGCCCGTGAATTCGGGGAGGAAGTCGCGCTGGTGGAACTCAACCCCCGCCTGCCTGAAGAAAAACACATGACGTGGAAGGAATACCCGTTGATCCAATCGAACGCGCGCGAACCCTTCCGCTCGGAACTCACCTGGGGCGATTTTGATAAGAAGGCGAATCGTCTGGCCAATCTGCTGCTTTCCCGCGGGATCCGCAAGGGCGATAAAGTGGCGATCCTGCTCATGAACTGTCTGGAATGGCTGCCCATCTACTTCGGTGTGTTGAAGGCGGGTGCCATTGCCGTGCCGTTGAACTACCGTTACGCGGCGGACGAGATCCGCTACTGCCTGCAGCTGGCGGACGCGGATGTGCTCATCTTCGGGCCGGAATTCATCGGCCGTGTGGAATCCATTTGCGATTCCCTGCCGCGGGTGCGTTATTCCTTCTACGTGGGGGACGATTGCCCCTCTTTTGCGGAAAGTTACGACCGCTTGGTGGGGTACTGTGCCGACCGCGCACCCGAGATCCCGCTCACCGAAGAGGACGATGCCGCGATCTATTTCTCCTCGGGCACCACGGGGTTCCCGAAGGCGATCTTACATCAGCACCGCAGTCTGACCCATTCCTGCAAAGTCGAGCAGGCACACCACGGTCAGTCGCGTGACGACGTGTTTTTGTGCATTCCCCCGCTCTACCACACGGGTGCGAAGATGCACTGGTTCGGCAGTCTGCTCGCGGGCAGCCGCGCCGTGTTGCTCACGGGTATCAAACCCGAATGGATCCTGCAGGCGGTGTCGGAAGAACAGTGCACCATCGTGTGGTTGCTCGTGCCGTGGGCGCAGGACATTCTCGACACCATCGACCGCGGAGATATCGACATTTCCAACTATTCGCTGGATTGCTGGCGGCTGATGCACATCGGCGCGCAGCCCGTCCCCCCTTCTCTCATCAAGCGCTGGCAGGAGCGTTTCCCCCATCATCAGTATGACACCAACTACGGTCTGTCCGAATCCATCGGTCCCGGCGCGGTGCATCTGGGTGTGGAAAACATTCACAAAGTGGGCGCCATCGGCAAGGCAGGCCTCGGTTGGGAGACCCGCATCGTGGACGAGGACGGAAACGACGTGGAGCAAGGCTGTGTGGGCGAACTCATTCTGCGCGGCCCCGGCGTGATGACCTGCTATTACAAAGATGAAAAAGCCACCGCCGAAACGTTGCGTGACGGTTGGCTGTACACGGGTGATATGGCGGAATGTGATGCGGACGGTTTTATCTATCTGGTGGACCGCAAGAAGGACGTCATCATCACCGGCGGTGAAAACCTCTATCCCGTGCAGATCGAAAACGTGCTGCGTAAGATCGAAGCGGTGAAGGATGCCGCCGTCATCGGTCTGCCCGACAAGCGTCTGGGCGAGATCGCCGCCGCCATCATTGAGGTGAAGGACGGCTACACCCTCACCGAAGAGGAAGTGGCGGAGTATTGCCTTTCGATGCCGCGGTACAAGCGCCCCCGCAAGATCATTTTTGCGGATATTCCGCGCAACCCCACGGGTAAGATCGAAAAGCCCCGCTTGCGCGAACGCTACTGCGGCGACCGCTTGGTGGCACAGCAAAACGAGATCGATTAACAACGGCTGTCGTGTTAAGGCAACATTGCACGAAGGTAAAATTTTGCGGACATTTGTAATCGTACTAACCCCTTGCCTCTCCTTTGTAAGGAGAGGTGGCGCGGCTTCGCCGCGACGGAGAGGTAGCAAATCCCCCTCTCCGCCTCGCGCTCGCTCGGCACCTCTCCCCAAGGGGCGAGGCAAGGGATCACTGCGTTACCGTAAGTTGACCCCAAAATTTCACTTTGTGCCTGACTTAACGCGACAGCTATTTTCGTGTTTTTAGGGGGGTAGTTTTATGGACGCCTTGTGCGAACAGTGTTTGCACCTGTATTTTGACGACGAGTTTGAGGAGTGGATGTGCTCCGCCGCCGACGCGATGGATGAAGATGACGTGGCACGGCAATTCGCCTTTTCGGCGCAAAAGACCTGCCCGTTCTTCCGCGCGGGAGACGAGTACACCATTGTAAAAAAGCAAAATTGAACGGAGGGGTAGGTTATGGCAAAAGAAACCAAGACCAACGCGATGCGTATTCTGGATCGGCTAAAGATCGCCTACGAAGTGAACCTCTACACCTGCGAAGAATTTCACGATGCGGTACAAATTGCCGATATGCTCGGACAACCGTACGAAAGTTCCTTTAAAACGTTGGTGGCAAAAGGTAAGAGCGGCGGGCATTACGTGTTTGTCATTCCGATCGCGGAAGAGGTCGACCTGAAAGCGACGGCCGCGGCGGTCGGCGAAAAGAGCGTGGCGCTGATCCCCGTCAAAGAGATCACGGCGCTCACGGGATACGTGCGGGGCGGCGTGTCCCCGCTCGGCATGAAAAAAGCGTTTCCCACCGTGATCGACCGCCGCGCCGAAGAATTTTCCACCGTCATTATCAGCGGCGGGCGGCTCGGCGCGCAGATCCTGCTCGACCCGCACGACCTCGCGCGGGCGGTAAACGCACGCCTCGCCCCGATTTGTGCGTAATGTTGCATTTCTCCTTTTCCTTTTTTTGTAAATTTGTAGAGGTAACAAAACGCAAATATCTTGCATTTTGGGAGAAAAACGCGTATAATAAACCCTATAATATGCACAGTATGGTGGGAGGTGTTTTTTGTGATCTTCTTTGAGAGCGATTACACCGAAGGTGCGCACCCCGCCGTACTCGCCCATCTCAACGAAACCAATCTTATCACGGTGAAAAGTTACGGCGCAGACAAATTCGCCGTCGCCGCCGAAGCGAAGATCCGCGAAGCGTGCCGTGCACCGCAGGTGGACGTGGTGTTTTTGACGGGCGGTACCCAGACTAACCTCGTCGTCATCTCCGCACTGCTCCGTTCGCACGAAGGGGTCATCGCCGCCGAAACGGGCCACATCAGCGCCCACGAAGCGGGTGCCATTGAATATACGGGACACAAGGTGCTCACCCTGCCCGCGCACGAAGGCAAACTCGACGCCGCCGAAGTCGCCGCGTTCTGCCGTGCGTTTTATGCGGACGAGACCCGCGACCACATGGTCGCGCCCGGTATGGTGTATATCTCCCACCCGACCGAATACGGTACACTGTACACGAAGGCGGAACTCACCGCCCTCTCGGACGTCTGCCGCGAATACGGTATGCCGCTGTATTTGGACGGTGCGCGTCTGGGTTACGGTTTGATGAGTGACGAGAGCGACCTGTCGCTGCCCGATATTGCCGCGTTGTGCGACGTGTTTTACATCGGCGGCACGAAGGTCGGTACCCTGTGCGGGGAAGCGGTAGTGTTCACCGGCGGGAAGCCGCCGCACTTCCTCTCCACCGTAAAGCAGCACGGCGCTCTGCTCGCCAAAGGCCGCGTGGTCAGCGTGCAGTTTGATGCGCTGTTCACCGACGGGCTGTATTTCAAGATCGCCCGCCACGCTATTGAGATGGCGAACGCGCTGAAAGCGGCGTTTCTCCAAAAGGGGTACGAACTTTTTATCGACTCCCCCACCAACCAGCAATTCGTGATCTTACCGAACGACGTGTTGAGAAACCTGCGGGCGAACGTTGCCTTCAGCGTATGGCAACCGTTGGACGAGCACCGCACGGTAGCGCGGTTCGTGACGAGTTGGGCGACCGACCCTGCGAGTATCGCGCGGCTTTGTGAACTTTTGTAAATCTTTTATATTTTCATACGGAGGGATCCTTATGCAACTGAACTACAAACGACCCGAAACGATGGAACGCATCACCACCCCTGCACTGGCCGAGGCGTTTATTGCCGAGCAGATCGCGGAAGTGCGTGAGCAGGTCGGCAACAAGAAGGTGCTTTTGGCGCTGTCCGGCGGTGTGGATTCGTCGGTGGTCGCGGCACTGCTGATCAAGGCGATCGGCAAGCAGTTGGTGTGCGTCCACGTGAACCACGGCTTGATGCGTAAGGGCGAAAGCGAGCAGGTCATCGAAGTGTTCCGCGACGGTATGGATGCCAACCTCATCTACATCGACGCGACCGACCGTTTTCTCGACAAACTCGCGAACGTTGCCGATCCCGAAACCAAACGTAAGATCATCGGCGGCGAGTTCGTGCGCGTGTTTGAAGAGGAAGCGCGCAAACTCACCGACGTCGCCTTTTTGGCACAGGGCACCATTTATCCCGACATTCTGGAAAGCGACGGTGTGAAGGCGCACCACAACGTGGGCGGTCTGCCGGAAGATATCCACTTCGAAGGTCTGGTGGAGCCCGTCCGTCTGCTGTATAAAGACGAAGTGCGCGAAGTCGGCCGTGCGCTCGGTCTGCCCTCCTCGATGGTGGACCGCCAGCCGTTCCCCGGCCCGGGTCTCGGCGTGCGTTGTCTGGGCGCCATCACCCGCGACCGTCTGCACGCGTTGCGTGAAGCGGACGCCATCTTGCGCGAAGAGTTCGACAAGAGCGGCCTTGCCAAACACGTGTGGCAGTATTTCATCGCGGTGCCCGACTTCACAAGTGTCGGTGTGCGCGACGGCAAGCGTTACGAGGGGTGGCCCGCCATCGTCCGTGCGGTGAACACCACCGACGCGATGACCGCGACCGTCGAAGAGATCCCCTACGCACTCCTGCACCACATCACCGACCGCATCACCCACGAAGTGGAAGGCATCAACCGAGTGCTCTACGACCTCACCCCGAAGCCGATCGGCACGATCGAATGGGAATAAAATAAATAATGCCCGAAAGCCTTGTACTGCAACGGTTTGCGGGCATTTTCTTTTTTGTAACGTACCACATTCGTACCATTATTCGCTCATATCATCGCTCATTTATCAACCATAAATGAGCGATGATATGAGCGATGAAAAGTAAATTTGAGGTATATGAGAAACCTGATACGCCTGAGGTACACGGAAAGTACACAAAAACTTTTCTGAGCGGCAATACAGTTCCAACCAGAGAGGATCGTTGGCGTTAAAGAGTTACAAAACCACGTGTATCCACATAGAATACAGTATGGCGAATGGCTATACTGTATTTTCATTCTCAAAACAACAGATTTCGCAACTTTTTCAAAACCTCTTTACTTTTAATTCCGGTTGTGCCATAATATAATTTGCCAAACAGATCTAATAATAACAAAGGATGACCTTTACTAAGGGGATATTATACCCTTTTGCCTTTGTCATTCAAAATGAATTCGGTAAAAACGCAATTCCACTTGAATGACAATAAGGTTTGTCCTTTTGTGTTTAAGATTTGTTTGGCGACAATCGGGGTTGCGTTTTTCGGTGCGTGGCTTCGGTCACGCACTTTTTATTTGAGACGGAATACGTACAATAAGGTTGATGATATGAGTATTACCTATAAGGACTACTTGCGTATCGTGCTTGTGGCTTATAATGACGAAATCGGATTTTATAAATCTTGTGGGTTCAAGCCTGCGGAAGATGCCAGCCCTATGTTCATTACGGAGCTTTGAACATAAAATGCGTATTTACACACATTGTTACGGAGAGTAACAGCCATGTTACAGGTGGTTTCTTGTTCACTTGCGCCCTCCGGCGTAAAATGAATACGAGACAAATTGTCCCGGAGGTAACGAAAATGACATTAGGCGAAAAGATCAAAGAAGCAAGAAAACAATGCGGCCTCTCCCAGGAGCAGCTTGCTGAGAAGATGGCAGTATCACGATCTGCCGTTGCAAAATGGGAAGCAAACAACGGACTTCCCGATGTGGATAATT
>CAZESL010000086.1:0-9940 GCA_964515215.1 uncultured Eubacteriales bacterium | reverse complement strand
AACCCGAACGTTTCACCAATCGGTAAAAGGTTCGGGTTTGAATGCTTTGGTGCGGGTGACAGGACTTGAACCTGCACAGAATACTCCGCTAGATCCTAAGTCTAGTGCGTCTGCCAATTCCGCCACACCCGCGTATACAAGTCCGTTCGGACTTGTGTTTTATTGTATCATACTTTTTTCGGTTTCGCAAGAGAAATCTTCTGTAAAATCAGTGATAGGAACACCAACACTGCCGCATACAGCACCATATACCAAAGAAACCGATCGTTGTACACGGCGTAGAGATAGTAGGTCGGCGGGAACAACAACTGCAACCACAGCGTCTGCTTCGCTTCAAAGAATACCGGGCACAGCGCCAGCATCCCTACCGCAAACAGCGGCACCAATGCGGCAAAGAGGTGGGCACGACCGATCAGCCGCCGCATCAGCACGGCAAACCACACACAACACACGGCATACAACAGCATGAGTGCGACTTCACGGTACCACACACTCAAAAGGTCGCTTGTCGTCAAGGCCGCAAACACGGTTGCCCCCACCGCCGTCACAGCCGCCGCAAGATACGCGCACTCCGCCGAAAGGCGGCGCGAAAACGGTATCGGCGAAAGCAGACCGCGCACTTCATCCTGCCCGAAGAAAAGGGCACTTGCCAGCGCACACAACACCATCAACACCGCGAGTACACCGCGTACGGGTGTCGCAAGATACCCCTCGGTTACAACCGCCTGTTCCCCATCGGGATAACGAAAGGAAAACAGTTCCACCGTGTCAAAGCCGTTATCATAATTTCCCAAAAGTTGCTCGCTTGAAAGGGCAGCCGCCGTTTCGGTTTCAATATACTGCAGATACACCTGTTTCGCGCAATGACCGTACAGCGCCCCTGTCAGTTTCTCCCGCGCAAGACGCAAGAGCAGTGTGCTCTCCCTCTCGACCACCCGCACGAGAGTATCCTCTGCCTCAAATTCCTCGGCAAACGCCGCGGCTTTCTCTTGCAGATCTCCCGTGAAGATCCACGCGGCATCTGCTTTGCCGTTTTCCACCAACCGCACCGCATCGCGCGGGTCTTCACACACGGTAAACCGCAAGAACTGCGTATCCTCTTGCAGTGAGGCGATCACCGCCGCAGCGGTAGCGTCCGCCTCTTCTTCGGACAGTGCGATATGCAAAAAGCCGCTGTCCTGCCGTGCAACAACACTCAAAGCAATGGTTGCTGCGGGGAGAAGCGCCAACAAACACAAAAACGCGGGGCGTTTGAAACAACGTTTCAAACTGAGCCAAAACCACATACATATCTGTCTCATACGCCGCCCCTCCCTTCGGACAGGCGGCGATCACGCACCGCCACCGCCGCCGCGAAAAACAACAGGGCGTACACCAACACGCCGCACAGCAAGAGCAGTGCTCCCTCGCCTTGCACCAGCGACGCCAAATAGCGGCGCGACAAACCCGTGGGTAACCACGCACCCACGGTTTGCACCGCCACGGGAAAGGCGTACAGCGGATATAAACAACCCGAAATGTACCCCAGCGCAACCACCGCGAAGAAGGCGGTCAGCATACCGCTGATGACATCTCGCACAAGATAAAACAGAAACAAAAGAAACGCCGCCGTCAGCATAATTAGCGGAAACGCCGCCAGAAGCAAGCGCACCTTCTCCCCTACCGTCATACCGATATCCACCGCGAAGACCAATGCCGCCAATGCGTATACGGGCGGCGTGAGCACCGTCACGTATGCGGCGTATTCCGCCGCCGTTTGCACAAGCGGCGTGTACCCCTTTGCCGCCAACACGCGGCAAAGAGCCGTATCCCGCTGTATCAGTGTCGAAGCAAACGGCAGACCGATCAGCCACAAGAGCACCACTGCCACGCCGCATATCAGCGACGGCAGAAGCGGCAAGCCGTCTACCCCACCGTGTTCCGTTACTTCGTATAACTTGTCGCGGCGCAAGATCAAGGTCACAAAGCGCAGTGCCAAACGATCGGTGTGGTCTTCAGGCGGCTGTCCTGCCTCGTCCAAAGACTCCGAAAGGCCGTAAACACCCTTTTGCGATTCCACCAACAAGTCCCGCACCACATCGGCGATCTCCGCCTTAAACAGCGACACCAGGCCGCTCGTGCCCGCAGACACCACGCACGGAATAGGCTGTATCTCCCCACGCAGTGCCGCTTCGGTAAATCCTTCGGGCACCACAACGTATGCCGAGATATCCCCGCTCTCGAGCGAACGGCGTGCCGCATCCTCGTCCATCGCGACCAATTCGACCGCAAAGCGGGATGAATCCAGCGTTTTCAGTGCTGTCATACCAAATTCAAAATAGGGATTGTCCGTATCGCCCGCGACGCCGACACGTAACACGGTATTATCCTCACGGGAGGCATCCTGTGCCGTGAATGCCGACAGTATCGTCCCCGCACCCGCAAGCAACAGCACCGCGATCAGCACCACACACGGTAACAACCGCGCAAGCCGTTTCACCTGTAAACCGTAATACATCTTCATATCACAAACTCGCCGCCAGTTTTTCACGATCGCCGTCGTACACGTACGGTGTCAGCACACCGTCTTTCAATATGTACCACCGATCGCACAGTTGCATCTCCATCACGTCGTGGGTGACGAGCACCAGAATATCCCCTTTACGTTTGCGCTCTTCCAAATAGGTGAAGATGCGCTGTTTGCACGCAAGGTCCAATGCCGTCATCGGCTCGTCGAGCAACAGTACCGACGGATCCTTCGCCACGGCGCAACCGATGGACAACCGCTTTTTCATACCGCCCGACATTTTGGAAACGGGTGTTTTCAAGAATTCATCGATTCCGAGCATGGACAGCACGCCGCCGTCCAGTCCCCGCGCCAGTTCGGCAGCGGTATACCACAAACGCAGATTGTCACGGGCGGTGAGTTCTTCCATCAGCGGGGTGCCTTGCGGGACATACCCCACCTGTTCGCGTAAAAGTTTGGTATAGCGGAACAGGTCGTTCCCCTCAAGGAGGAACGACCCTTTATCTGCCGACTGAACACCTGCCAGTATGGAGAGCAGCGTGGATTTTCCGCATCCGTTACTGCCCAAAATTCCGATGCATTCCCCGCTCTTCGCCGCAAAGGATACGTCGTGCAATACCTCACGGCGGCGATAGGTCTTGGCAATGCCGCTGATCTCAATATGCATTGGCAGGTGCTTCTACCGATTTATTTGAACCGCCCATAAGCAAATTCAACACGTCCATGATCTCTTCGGGTACGCCGATGGTCTCGAGTTTCTCTACCACCGTGTCCCCTTCGATCTCATTAAACCAGTTCATCAACGCCTCTTCGTCGGTACCGTCCACCGTGTTTTCGGGGATGGTCACCGCATCCGCTTTGCTCGTCTTGCTCTCAGACACCAGACCGAACAACAGCGATTCGTCTTTGTAGAGGTTGATCGCCATCTCGCTTTCATTCTTCGAACTCTTCATCACAAATTCCAACGAGGGATCGTAGGTGGTGATCATAAGCGCCGTTTCTTCGTCCATGTCCATCATCTCGAACAACGCTTTCTTGGGAGTGATGCGGAAGGTACCGTTCAGATATCCTTCTTCCGCCTTGCCCTCGTCGAAGTCCTTGACCGTCAGTTTTGCCACCACAGTACCCTGCACTTCCACGTCGTATTCACCGCTCACGACATCGCCCTTTCGGGTACCGTTGCCGCTGAGCTTCGCCGCATTGGTAACCGTCATTTCGGTAGCAAATGCGCTGCCATTTTGCGCCGTAGCGTAGTAGAGCACCTCAGTATCCATCACCGTGATACGGCGGCCGATGATCTCGTGCTGGTTGCTGATGTAGGTGATCATCGTAGCGAAGACCTCATTGGTAGCGTTGTTCTCAGAACTCTTCAGTCCCTGTAACATATCGTCGAGCGCCTTGGTATACTCGGCATACAGGTCGACATCCTCAACCTGCACCTTCTCTTCTGCAAACTTCTGCACATCCTCAATGATGGCTTTGATATCCTTATCGTTCTTCGCCTCGTTCAGCACGGCGATCAAAATATCCGAACACTGCTTTTGGGTGATCTCGATGGTCGATTCGGTGCACTTTTGTTCCACACCGTCGATCGACAGCGTGGTATTCTTTGCCGCACTTACTTCCACCATATCCAGCACCAGGGCGAGGTAGCGATCCAACAACTTATCCAATTCCTTGTCGGTCGGCAGGACCTCGCGCACCTCGTCCATCATTTCGGGATCGGTCAACAACTCACCCAACACCGAATTGGTGGACATCACAGGCGGAACAACGGCCATGCCTTCATCAGCCGCGTCCATATCGGAATCTGCAGTGCTGTTCTGCCCGAATTCCAAATAGGTATCGCCGACCGACGGCAACGCCGCAAACAGTTTGCCGTCCGCGCTGTTCAAAATACCGATCGCTTTGAGCGGATCACCATCCGCCACCGCAACGGCAAGTTCCAGCATATACGCACCGTCTTTGTGATTGCCTGTGTAGGAGATCTTCAGATCATTCAACCAATCGAGGATCTTCAGATCATTCAACCAATCGAGTTCTACTCCCTCAGGCATACCTTGAAGCAACTCTTTGGCTTCTTCGCCGAGTACGGGTCGGAAACTGCCTTGCACTTTCTTCTCGTTATCGGTGAAGGCTTCTTTGACCAGCGCGTAATAATCTGTCACGGTATCGGTACCGCTCTTCACCGTTTTCAGTTCCACGTACTTGTAGTAATCGGTATCCGACCCGAAGGTTTTGATGACCGTACCGACGATGGTGCTCATATTCAACAGCAGCGCCACCACGGCCGCCACGGCCGCCACGGCCGCAATCAGCCATTTCAACGGGAAACGGCACTTTTTCGGTGCAGGTTCTTCAACCGCAACATACTGTTCCGCAGGGAACACCGCATTCTGCTCCGTCACGTAAGCTTCCGGCTGAGCCGTATACGGCTGTGCAAATACCTCCTGCTGAGGTGCGTATGTTTCTTGTTGCACGGGAGGAATCATATTCTCCGACAAAACAACCGTTTCCCCCGCCGTAACCGTTTGTTCGACAGGTTGAGCCGGCGCAGACAGCGCGCTACCGCAATGCGGGCAAAACGCACTGCCTTCGGCTACCTCGTTGCCGCAGTAAGAACAGAACATATCCATCTCTCCTCTATCGTATTAAGATTAATTCGATTTTACCCCATATTCTCCCGTTTGTCAACTGTCGAAAACAGGCAAGCCTTCAAACCCGCGGGACAATTCTTCATCGTTCGGCAGATAGTCGACCATTTCGCCGTCGTTGTACCGCTGATAGGCGAACATATCAAAGTAGCCGGTGCCGGTGAGACCGAACACGATGGTCTTTTCCTCGCCCGTTTCTTTACACTTCAACGCTTCGTCGATCGCCGCACGGATCGCGTGACTGCTTTCGGGAGCAGGCAGAGTACCTTCGGTACGGGCAAAGAGTTGCGCCGCCTCAAACACCGCCGTTTGCTCCACCGCACGCGCTTCCATCAACCCGTCGTGGTACAACTGCGACAGCACGGGACTCATGCCGTGATACCGCAGACCGCCCGCGTGGGTGCCGGCAGGAATAAAGTTACTGCCGAGGGTGTACATCTTCGCGAGCGGGCACACCGCCCCCGTGTCGCAATAATCGTACACGAAACGGCCGCGGGTAAGGCTCGGGCAGGATGCAGGTTCCACCGCAATGAATCGGTAATCCGCTTCGCCGCGCAGTTTTTCGCCCATAAACGGTGCGATCAGGCCGCCGAGGTTAGAGCCGCCGCCCGCGCAACCGATGATGATATCGGGTTTGATGCCGTATTTGTCCAGTGCGGCTTTGGTCTCAAGACCGATGATGGACTGATGAAGCATCACCTGCGTCAGCACCGAACCGAGCACATAGCGATACCCCTCCATGGAAGTCGCCGCCTCCACCGCCTCCGAAATGGCACAGCCGAGACTGCCGCCCGTGCCGGGATGCTTTTCCAGAATTTTACGTCCCACCGCCGTAGTCTCGGACGGCGACGGGGTGACCGAGGCACCGTACACCCGCATCACTTCGCGGCGGAACGGCTTTTGCTCGTACGATACCTTCACCATGTACACGCGGCAATCCAGATCAAAGTACGCACACGCCATCGACAGCGCCGTACCCCACTGTCCCGCACCTGTTTCGGTGGTGACACCGCGCAGTCCCTGCTTTTTGGCGTAATACGCCTGCGCGATCGCGGAATTCAGTTTGTGACTGCCGCTGGTGTTGCCGCCTTCGAATTTATAGTAGATCTTCGCGGGAGTGCCGAGCGCTTTTTCAAGATAGTACGCACGCGTCAGCGGCGACGGACGGTACATCTTATAGAAATCGCGGATCTCGGCGGGAATATCAAAGTACGGCGTGGTATCGTCCAACTCCTGCCGCACCAATTCTTCGCAGAATACCGTGCGCAGTTTGTCGGCGGTCATCGGCTGCATGGTCTCGGGATCGAGCAGCGGTGCGGGCTTGTTTTGCATATCCGCTCTGAGGTTATACCACTGCTTCGGGATCTCGTCCTCCTCCAAATAGATCTTGTAGGGAATGGTCTGCTCGTTCATGTCTGTTTCTCCTTTTCCGGGGAAAGATAAAAAAATACCCTTGTCCCCTGCAAATTTCTGCCGGGACAAGAGCCGTTACTCCTGCGGTGCCACCCTGCTTGACGCTGTGCGCCCACTCAACGCGTACCATCATACGCGGGACGTTTGTTAACGAAGTGTCTTCTCCGTCTTCCCTACCGACGCACAGCGCGTGTTCGGGTCGCCCTCGGAAACCCATTCTGCTTTGCCGTATGTCCTGCGCTTACACCGCCCGCAGGTCGCTGTACCACCGTGTCAAAGCGTACTCACTTTTCCTCTTTGGTTTGTAGGGATTATACCACGCCTGCGCCGTTTTGTCAATCCCGAAATTTTCTTCTTGACAAATACCCCGTAGGGGTATATATTGTAGATACCCCCATGGGGTATTATGAAACGATATAAAATGAGGTGTTTATAATGGATTGTTGCCATACGCATACGGTACGCACGGAAGAAGAACGCACCAAGCTGATCCACCGTTTGAACCGTATTGAAGGGCAGATACGCGGTTTGCGCGGGATGGTGGAAAAAGATGCCTACTGTGTGGATATCCTCACCCAGTCAGCAGCCGTCAATGCGGCGGTGAACGCGTTTAACCGTGAACTGATCACCCGCCACATTGAGACCTGCGTCACCCGTGAAACGGCGGCGGGCAACACCGCCGTGCTGGACGAATTGGTGACCACTTTACAAAAACTGATGAAATAAGGACGCGATATTATGAAGACATTTTGTGTTACGGGAATGACCTGTGCCGCGTGCAGTGCCCGCGTGGAAAAAGCGGTGCGTGCGGTGGCGGGCGTGACCGTTTGCAACGTAAACCTTCTCACCAATTCAATGGGTGTGGACGGCACGGCGACGGACGATGCCGTGATCGCGGCAGTGAAAAACGCGGGATACGGCGCCTTTTTGCCAAGCGACACTCCCGCCGCACCCGCAAAGGCCGCCTCCCTCGACGACCGCCGTGAACAAAACGGGCTGAAACGGCGTTTTATCGCCTCTCTCCTGTTTTTGTTGCCCCTGATGTATCTTACGATGGGCGGCATGGTGGGGTTACCTCTTCCCCCGTTTTTCAAAAACGTCCCGCTCGCCGCAGGGCTTACGCAACTGTTGCTCACTGCGGCGGTGATGGTCATCAATCAAACCATTTTTATCCGCGGGGTGCAAGGGCTGTGGCACCGCGCCCCGAATATGGATACGTTGGTATCGCTCGGCAGTGCCGCCGCGTTTGGGTACAGCATCGCGGTGCTGTATCAAATGGCGGCGGGACATTCCGCCATGGCGCACGACTTGTATTTTGAATCGGCGGCGATGATCCTCACTCTTATCACACTGGGCAAGATGCTCGAAGCACGCTCGAAAGGGCGCACCACCGATGCGCTGAAAGGGTTGATGCGCCTTGCTCCGCAGACTGCAACGGTACGGCGCGGCGGCGAAGAGATCACCGTACCCGTCACCGCCGTGCGGGTAGGCGACCTTTTCGTGGTACGGCCGGGCGAAAGCATTCCCGTCGACGGCGTGATACGCGAAGGCGGCGGTGCCGTTGACGAAGCCGCACTGACGGGCGAGAGCATCCCACAGGATAAAACGGTGGGCGATGCCGTCTCGGCCGCCACCGTGAGTCGCGACGGTTTTCTGGTGTGCGAAGCCACCCGCGTGGGAGAAGACACCACCCACGCACAAATTATCCGTATGGTCAGCGATGCGGCGGCAACCAAAGCCCCCATTGCCAAAGCGGCCGACACGGTGGCGGGTATATTCGTGCCCGTGGTGTTGGCGATCGCCGCTGTCACCGCCGTCGTATGGGGGCTCTGCGGGCAGACGGCGGGATTCGCGCTGTCACGCGGGATCGCCGTACTGGTCATCAGTTGTCCGTGTGCGTTGGGACTGGCTACTCCCGTGGCGATCATGGTGGGTAACGGCGCGGGCGCGAAACACGGCATTCTGTTCAAGACCGCTACCGCACTCGAGATCACGGGACGGGTAAAGACCGTGGTAATGGACAAAACGGGCACCCTCACCGAAGGGAGCCCCGCTCTCACCGATCAACTGCCCGCCGACGGCGTTTCCAAGGACGAATTGCTCGGTATCGCCTATGCACTGGAACGGCAAAGTGAGCATCCGCTCGCACGCGCGGTGGTAAATGCCGCCGAAGCCGCAGGACTTGCCGCACAATCGGTGACCGAATTCGAAGCAGTGGCGGGGCACGGACTTTCCGCACGGCTGGGCGATTGCCGTGTGTACGGCGGCAACGCCGCCTTCGTGCGCCGTTTGGCGGCGATATCCCCCGCGTGGGAAGAGACCGCCGCCACGCTGGCGGGCGAGGGTAAGACCCCGCTCTATTTTGCCAAAGACGGCCGCCTGCTCGGTGTTCTTGCCGTGGCTGACCCCTTGCGGGAAGACAGCGCCCGCGCCGTGCAGGAAATGCGTAAGTTGGGTCTGCACACCGTAATGCTCACGGGAGACAACGCCCGCACCGCCCACGCCGTCGCCGCGGCGGCAGGTGTGGACGAAGTGATCGCCGAAGTGCTCCCCGATGAAAAAGAGGCGGTCATCCGCCGCTTACAGGAAAACGGTCACGTGGCGATGGTGGGTGACGGCATCAACGACGCCCCCGCCCTGACGCGGGCCGACGTGGGGATCGCCGTCGGCGCGGGTACCGATATCGCCATCGATGCCGCCGACGTGGTGCTGATGCACAACCGTCTTTCGGACGCCGTGGGTGCCGTCAAACTCAGCCGCGCCACCTTGCGCGTCATTCGTCAAAATCTGTTCTGGGCGTTTTTGTATAACACCATCGGCATCCCTCTCGCGGCGGGTGTATTCATTCCGTTGTTCGGGTGGGAACTCAACCCCATGTTCGGCGCGGCGGCCATGAGTTTATCGAGTTTCTGCGTGGTCAGCAACGCCCTGCGGCTCAACCGTTTTCGCCTGCCGCGCACCGCAGACGGCGTGACGGTACACATTAAGGGCATGATGTGCCATCACTGCGAAGCCTATGTACGCGAAGCATTGGAGGCGCTGCCCGACGTCACGGTGCTCACCGTCTCCCACGAAAGCGGCACCGCCGCCGTCACGGGAAACGTGGACGAAGCCGCCGTCCGTGCCGCCGTGAAAGCCGCGGGATACAAAGTGAAGAAGATATCGTCGCGAAATATGTTGACATATTAAAAAAAGGGGCTGTCGCGTTAAAGGCATTTTGCACAAGCAGAAGAGGATACTAAACTTTAGCCTCCCCTGTGTAAGGGGAGGTAGATTTGGCGAAGCCAAAGACGGGGGGCGTTGAGAGAGCGCTTTACTCTTCAAATCCCCTCAGTCGGCTTCGCCGACAGCTTTCCTCCCGGAGACG
>CAZESL010000085.1:0-10168 GCA_964515215.1 uncultured Eubacteriales bacterium | reverse complement strand
AGAGTTATCCCGAAATTACGAGATAACTCTATTTTTGATGGTATGACAAAAATCACACCGACACATTGAAAATCATACCAAAGAAAATGCAGTTAAAAACTTAGTTTTTAAGCAGTAAACACACCAAAAGTATGACGGTTATTCCTGCCTTGCCTAATTTTTTAATAAAATAAGTTACACATACGCCACAATGTATTTCATAGCATCAGGTGTTTCATATGCTGTAACATATTTCACAAATCAAGTAAGAAACTTTTAACTATCCACACAATTTGGGATTATTCATTCCTATATATGCTTCTTTTTATTTCTAATTAGAAAAACAGAAACTGCAGAAAGTGCAATAATTCCTAATACTGAACCTCCTATAACAAAACCAATAGTAGACTTTTCTTTTGCTTCTTTTGTATCTGTATTTATAGCATTGTTATCTTCTTCAAAATCATATGTTTCTCTTGTTTGTTCTCCACAAGCGGAACATTTTACTGTTCTTATGCCATATAGTTTGGAAGTAGCCTCACGCACAATGTTCACAACCTGATAATCGTGTTCTAATATTGGAATTTCTACTTGTCCTTTTTTTAAACAACCATAGTAAGAACATGTACCTTCTCCTATACCAGTTTCAGTACAAGTCGCTTCTTTTATTACATCCCATTCATCAATAGAGTGATAATCGAATGTAATGCAATCAAAATCTAAATCCTCGTGCTCTTTCATATTAATAAATCCTATTGTGGGCGGTTCAATGAAAAACTCGCATTCATCAGAACAAATCAAGCATTTTTCTTTAACTTTTTTTGTTTTATCCGTATCACCAGTTTCGGAACTTTTGATTTCACTCTTAGAAGAATCAAAATGAACAACGCATAAAATCTTCGGTTGTTTAATTTGCTTCCACTTTGTTTCTGTGCCCGCGTAAAAAATATGCCAAATCCTGCTACCTGTAAATGCATTTTCATCAATTGTTTCAATACTGTCAGGCAGTGTAATATGTGTTAAGCTTTTGCAATTTCTAAAAGCTTCTTTTCCAATAGTTTTTACGGTGTTTCCAATAATCACATTACTTAATTTGCCACAATCACTAAACATGCATTCACCTATTTTTTCAACCCCGTCAGAAAAAACTACCGATTTAAGATTATCACAGCTTGCAAAAGCACCGTATCCTACAGTTTTTAGTCCATTACCTAAATATAGAGTTTCAAGTGAGTTACAATATAAAAATGCAAAAGAATCAATTGTTTTGACGCTATCCGATATAATTACCTCTTTCAAATCAGTCAAATGAAAAGCGTTTTTCTCAATCTTTTCAACGGACTCTGGTATTGTATATTTCGTTTCACTAAATCCACTCGGACATTTGATTAAGGTTGTCATACTCTTATTAAAGAGAATACCATTGGATGAGGCAAAAACTTCGTTGTTTTTATCAACAACAATACCCCTAATACCACATGCATCAAATGCCTCTCCATCTATATCAACAACAGTTTTGGGTATATATAAGTTGACAATATTGGAAGAAGTAATCCTACCATGTTCATCGGCGATATAAAAGGCATCAGGACCTATTGCTGTAACGGGATGACCGTCAATTTCATTTGGAATATAAAAATCCCCAGATGCTTGAGCATCACAACCAGTGATTTTTACTTCATCATTTATAATTTCATAACTCAAATAACCTTCTTTTTTTGTGATATTTTCTTCTGCATTAACAAAAAAACTTGTGTTTTGCAAGGGTGCCAAACACATACAACTTGCCATCAAAATAAAAAATATTTTTTTCATCTTCTTAAATTCTCTCATCTTGTAATAAATTCCTTTCTTGTGATAAATTTCTTAGTGGCAAAATTCTCCGTTTTTTACACCTCATTTCAAAAAAACAAAAAAGTGCGACAACCGAAGTTATCGCACCGAAAAACGCAAACCCCGATTGTTGTCACACAAAACCTAACAAGCAGCGAGAAAACTCAACTTATTTGCCAAGTGGAATTTGCATTTTTACCAAATTCATTATTGACAAATAAGCACAGGGATAAACCCCCCTATAAAAATAGAGAGTCCTCTCAAATTGCTTGTTAATTAAATTTTGTGTGACAAATGGATTGTATCACATTTTTGATGTTTTTTCAACTATTTATAAAATATTTTTTGTCCCTATTGTGCCTCAACCATAGCATACATTCGCACGAAGTGCAACAGCGATGGCGAAAACGCATCATTTACACCGCAAGATGTGTTCGTCAATGTAAAACGATGTTTTCGCTTTGCGAAAAATGATGTTGACCGTAAGCGGTCAAACGATGTTGTGTCCCAGCGGACACAAACACAAGAAGAAAACCGCCCTTGGGGCGGTTTTCTTCTTGGTGCCGCTGACCGGGCTTTCTTCTCACGAGCGCGACAGTCCCCCGGACTGTCGCTGCCAAGGCTTCGCGGTTGTGACCGCTCACCCTTGGAGATTCGTTTCAAGCCCGGTCTTTGAAAAAACTTAAGGAGTACCTCCTGTGGGGTACTCCTTAAGTTGGTGCCGCTGACCGGGCTTTCTTCTCACGAGCGCGACAGTCCCCCGGACTGTCGCTGCCAAGGCTTCGCGGTTGTGACCGCTCACCCTTGGAGATTCGTTTCAAGCCCGGTCTTTGAAAAAACTTAAGGAGTACCTCCTGTGGGGTACTCCTTAAGTTGGTGCCGCTGACCGGGCTTGAACCGGTACGGTATTGCTACCAAGGGATTTTAAGTCCCTCGTGTCTGCCAATTCCACCACAGCGGCGTGTAGAGTTATTGTACCGCATTGTGAAAAAAAAGTCAAGTACTGTGTGGTGTATCCTTGACGCTTTTTCTTGCTTTTTTTGTATTAATATGGTACACTGGTTTGTGTATTGCTCGGAATAATCAAGGAGAGAGGGAACGGTCATGGATAAAAAGGTGATTTTGATCTCGATCGACGGGATGCGCCCCGACGGGATGCAACAGTGCGGGAATCCGTACGTGAAGACGTTGGAGGCGGAATGCGCGTATTGTTATACGGCACGGTCGATGGTACCGTCGATCACCCTGCCGTGTCACATGTCGATGGCACTTTCGGTAGAGCCTTCCCGTCACGGGATCCTTACGAACGACTATACTGCACAGATACATAACATTAAAGACGTGTTTCAGCGGGTGGCGGATGCGGACGGTACTTGCGCGATCTTTTACGGCTGGGAGAATATGCGGGATATTGCCCGCCCCGGTGCGATGAAGTTCGGCCGCTTTATTCAATCCTATACGCACGAGAGTGTGGATACCCTGCTGACCGATGCGGCGCTTGCCGTGCTGGAAGAGGAAAAGCCCGATCTTGCCTTCTTGTATATGGTGGATACCGATGAAAAGGGCGGGCACGACAACGGCTGGATGAGCGAGGAATATCTGCGGCGCGTGTCGATCGCGTTGGATAACACGAAGCGGGTGATCGAGCGTTTCGGTGAGGAGTACACCGTCATCATCACGGCGGATCACGGCGGTCGCGGTCGCGGTCACGGCGGTGAAAGCCCTGAGGAGATGACCATTCCGATGTTCTTCCGAGGCAAGGATTTCAAGGCGGGACCGCTTGCGGAGAGTTGTTCGCTGTTGGATATTGCCCCCACCATCACGGCGGTGATGGGACTTTCGCCCGTGAAGGAATGGGAAGGTCGCGTGGTGTGCAATGGGTAACGACAAAAATAAACAGTCGCTGATCGGCAGCGGAATGCTGTTGCTTGCCGCCCTTATTTGGGGATGTGCCTTCGTGGCACAGAGCGTGGCGATGGAGAGTATGGGGCCTTTCAGTTTCGGTTCACTGCGCTTTTTTATGGGAGCGTTGGTGCTGTTGCCCGTGATCGCACTGCGAAAGAAAAAGGCGATGCATACGCCGACCGCGCCGCAGGATGCACTGGCGGGCGGTGCGCTGTGCGGCGGGCTGCTGTTTTTGGCGTCCTCGGCACAGCAGATCGGCCTCATGTACACCACCGTCGGCAAGTCGGGATTTATCACCGCGCTGTACGTGGTGTTGGTGCCGCTCGCGGGATTCGTGCTGTTTCGTCGCCGCGTGTCGCCGCTGTTGGCGCTTGCCGCGCTGGCGGCGATGGTCGGTTTGTATCTTTTGTGCGGCGAGAACGGATTCAGCGTGAACCGCGGCGATGCGTATACCCTCGCGTGTGCCGTCTTTTTTGCGGCACAGATCCTGGCGGTGGATCACTTCGTCACCCGCGTGGACGGGGTGTTGCTCTCCTGCCTGGAGTTTACGGTGAGCGGTATACTGAACGGTATTACGGCGTTGATCTTTGAGCCCGCGCTGACGTGGCGGATGCTCGCGGCAACGTGGTTGCCGATGTGCTACACGGGTGTGCTTTCGAGCGGTGTGGCGTATACGTTGCAGATACTGGGGCAAAAACGTACGCAACCCGCGTTAGCATCGATCTTGATGTCGCTGGAATCGGTGTTTGCGGTGCTGGCGGGTGCGGTGATCTTGTTGCAATGGCCCACCCCGCGTGAGGCTGTCGGCTGTGCGGTGATGTTTGCGGCAGTTATTCTGGCGCAGGTGCCGACGAAGAGTAAAGCATAATATGGAATCTGCAACGGCTTTGACCGTTGTTATGAAAAGGAGAAACGAGACTATGAAACGTGTATTGAGTTTGGTATTGACACTGCTGTTGTTGGTGTCGCTCATTCCCGCAGGTGCAGTGGAGTTTTCGCTCACGGCAAACGCGGAGGAATACACGTATGGGTATTATACCTATACGGTATCGAACGGCGAAGCCACCATTACGGCGGTGGACAACATCAATCTGAAGGGAAGTATTACGGTTCCTTCTACGCTTGGTGGGTACCCTGTGCGAACGATCGGGCGTATCGCGTTTATTCGGGCGGCGTACATCACGTCGCTCACTCTTCCGAGTTCGTTGCGGACGGTGGAGGAGTACGCGTTCCAAGATTGTCGCAGTATGGAGAGCGTAACGTTCCAGTATGGTGTGACGAGCATCGGACTTGGTGCGTTTTACCAGTGCGAAGCACTCACAACGGTGAACCTGCCCGAAAGTGTGCAAACGATCGGGGATGCGGCATTCCAGCTGTGTAAGTCGCTGGCCACCATCACCTTCCCCGACAGCGTTACGTATATGGGGTGCGATCTGTTCGTGATGTCGGGTGTTCCCGAAAATGCGGCGAACTACGACGAAGACGGCGCGTTTTACAGCGGCAAGCATTTGATCGATGCCGAATCGGTTACGGGTGACTACGTGATTCGCGAAGGCACCAAGACGATCGCAGGCAATGCGTTTAACCGCAGTAACGTGACGGCGATCACCGTACCGAATTCTGTCGTGATGATCGGCGATTACGCGTTTTCCGAATGCTCGTCCCTTACGTCGCTTACCATCGGCAACGGTGTTCAAACCGTTGATATCTGTGCGTTCGATGCGGCATCTCCGTTGGAAACGGTAACGGTGGCGGCGGGGAATCCCGTGATCCACAGCGTCGGGAATTGCCTTATCCACACGGCGAGCCGTCAGTTGTGGCTGGGTACGAAAAACAGCGTGATCCCGACAGACGGCACGGTGACCTCCGTTGCGAAATTTGCCTTTTCGGGTTCGGATGTGGCAGCGATCACCATTCCTGCGGCGGTGAAAACGGTTGAAAGAATGGCGTTTTACGATTGTACGGCGCTGACTTCCGTAACGCTTGAAAACGGTGTGGAAAGCATCGGCGAACAAGCGTTTTCGGGCTGTACGGCACTGGCGGCGATCGATTTTCCCGCCAGCGTGACGGCGATTGAAAACGGTGCGCTGAAGGGGTGCACGGCACTGAAAAGCATTACCGTCAACGCGGACAATACGGTATACCGCAGCGCGGACAACTGTTTGATATCCAAGGCAGATGCGGTCGTGTTGCTCGGATGCAGTGCGAGTGTGATCCCTGCGGACGGCAGTGTGACGAGCATTGGTGATTATGCTTTTTCCTGCACCGCTATTTCGGAAATCACCATTCCCGAAGGGGTTACGCACATCGGTGCATACGCGTTTTATTATTGTGATCAGCTGACGGCGGTGACGTTGCCGAATTCGTTGACGAGTATAGATGCTTCGGCATTCTCGCTTTGTACGGCACTGGCACAGTTGAACTTCGGCAGTGGGGTCGAGACCATCGGCGGCAATGCCTTTTTCCGCTGTGAAGCACTGACTTCGCTGGTGATTCCCGACAGTGTGAAAAGCATTGGCTATTCGGCATTCAGTGGGTGCACGGCGCTGACCAAAGTGACCGTCGGCAACGGTGTGGAGTCGGTGGGGAACAGTGCATTTTCGAATTGTACGGCACTCGCTGCGGTGGTGTACAATGCGGCGAACTGCACGGCGTTCGGCAGTGCGCAGTATCCCGCGTTTTCGGGTTGTACGGTGTTGAAGACGCTGACCATCGGTGAAGACGTGGTCACCATTCCGCAAAATTTGACTGCCGGCTGTACGGTGCTGGCAACGGTAAATTATAACGCGAAAAACTGCGTGAAGATCGGCGATTACACAACGTCGTCTACCGTGTTTTCTTCTTGCGCTAAGATGCAGGTCGTGAATATCGGCAAGAATGTACAGACGATGCCTGCGGCTGCGTTTGCTAATTGCAAGGCGCTGATCACGGTGCGGTTTAACGCGACGAATTGCACGCAGATGGGAACGATCAGCCCCCCCGTCTTCGAGGGCTGCACCAAACTGAACAAGGTGATCGTGGGTAACACGGTGACCACGATTCCCGATAACGTTTTCATGGGCTGTACCAAACTGGCTACCCTGACGATGGGAACGGCGGTTGAAACCATCGGTTCTAATGCGTTTATTGAGTGTGAGGCGATCACAGAATTGACCCTGCCCGCTACCGTGACGAGTATCGGCGACGGTGCGTTCGGGAACTGTTATTCACTGGCCAACGTGTATTACGGCGGAAGCCGTATCACGCGTGCCGACATCACCATCGGCAATTGCAACACCTATCTTACCGACGCGACCTGGCATTATGCCGTGGCAGGGTGCAACCACCCGAACACGACGGTGAAAAATGTGAAGGATGCTACTTGCAACGAAGACGGGTACACGGGCGATACCGTGTGTAACGATTGCGATGAAACGGTGCAGGCGGGCGAAGTCCTCTCCGCCACGGGACATACCTACACCGATAACGGCGACGCTTCCTGCGATGTGTGCGGTGAATATCGCTATATCACGTATACCGTGACTGACGGTAAGGTCACCATTACCAAAGTGGATGCCGCCGTCAGCGGAGAGTTCGTGATCCCCTCAACTCTCGACGGTTATCCCGTGACAACGATCGGGAACAGTGCGTTTTACCAATGCACAGCACTCACTGCGGTGACCGTTCCCGAAAGTGTGACCGCCATCGAGGCTGCCGCATTTTATCGGTGTACCGCGCTTGCCGCCGTGACGATCCCGCAGGGGGTCAAAAGCATTGGGTACGCGGCCTTCCGTGAATGTGCTTCGCTTACCCGAGCGGTCATTCCGGACAGTGTGCAAAGCATCGGTGAAGGCGCATTCTACGGTTGTTCCTCGCTTGCAGCGGTGACCCTTTCGAGCAATTTGACATGCATTGAAAACTGGATGTTTTACGGTTGCAACGCTCTTTTGGCGGTGACCATTCCGCAGGGCGTGACTGCCATCGGTGATTATGCGTTTTACTATTGCGCCTCGCTTACGGAGGCGGTTATTCCGAACGGTGTGCAGAGTATCGGAAACACGGCGTTTCGGGCTTGCACGAAACTGACGACCGTGACGATTCCGAACAGCGTGCAGACCATCAGTGAGTATGCGTTTTACGATTGTACCGCATTGGGCGATGTGCATTACGACGGCAACGTGACCGACCGTGCGGGTATCACTGTTGCTGCTCATAACGATGCTCTTCTTAATGCAACATGGCACTATGCGGTTTGTGAACACCAAAACACCGCCATCCACAATGCCAAAGACGCGACGTGCACCGAAAACGGTTACACGGGCGATACCGTGTGTGCCGATTGCGGCGAAACGTTGACGGCAGGTATGGCTATTCCTGCTACGGGGGTACACACCTTTGTCGATGATGCAGACGTCTCTTGTGACGTGTGCGGTGAGTTGCGTTATATCACCTATTACGTTGCAGGCAATGCAGTAACCATCCTCTCTGCCGAGACTACCGTCAGCGGTGCGGTGGTGTTGCCCGAAACGGTCAAAGGTATTCCCGTGACCGCGATTCGCGAAGGTGCGTTTGCGGATCGCACGGCCATGACGTCGGTGAGTATTCCTGCCGGTGTTACCTATATCGGTTCGGGGGCATTTGACGGTTGCAGTGGATTGACGAAGGTGTGTATCACCGATCTTTCGGCGTGGTGCCGTATCACGTTCGCAGATGCGGCAGCCAATCCGCTCTACAATGCGAAGAAGTTGTATCTGAACGGCAGTGAATTAAAGAATTTGGTAATTCCGGACGATGTGGACGAGGTGAAGGACTATACCTTCGCGTACTGCACCTCACTGACGTCGGTTACGGTGCCGTCGTCGGTGAAATATATCGGTGCATGGGCTTTCCGCAGTAACTCGGCGATGACTTCGCTTACCTTGTCGGAAGGGCTTGCGGGTATCGGTTCGCGTGCGTTTGACTATTGCATCAAACTGACGGAGCTTAACCTGCCGCAAGGTCTGACCATAATCGGCGATCGCGCCTTTATGCAGGGAAGCAACTTGACTTCGGTGGCGTTGCCGCGTTCGGTCAAGACGATCGGCGAATTGGCGTTTAACAAGTGTACGAAACTTACGGCAGTATCCTACGGCGGCGACGAGACCGACCGTGCGGCAATAACTGTCGGCACCAGCAACGACCCGTTGACCGATGCAACATGGCAGTATACAGCGTGTGCGCATTCTGATGTGGTTTATGCCGATAAGGCGGCAACGTGTACCGAAGACGGATACGTGAACGGGCAAGTGTGCGCAGTTTGCGGTGATCTGCTTGCGGCGGATGAGGTGATTTCGGCTGCGGGTGAACACGTTTTCACCGACGAGGCAGATATCGTCTGCGACCTGTGCGGTGACGTGCGGTATCTCACGTACTACGTTGTGAATGACCGCGCGACGATCCTTTCTGCCGATACCGCTATCAGCGGTGCCGTGGAAATTCCCGACAGCATTGCAGGCGCCGCGGTGGTGGCAATCGGCAATGAGGCCTTTAAAGATTGCACGGCGATGACCTCCGTGAGCGTTCCTTCGACGGTTAGTTATATTGGCAGCGGGGCGTTTGATGGCTGCACGGGGTTGACAAAAGTAAGTATTACCGATCTTTCGGCATGGTGTCGTATTACCTTTGCGAATACGACGTCGAACCCGCTTTACAATGCACGGAAACTGTACTTAAACGGTGAGGCTGTGAAGAATCTGGTGATTCCCGCGGATGTCTTTGAAATAAAGGATTATGCCTTTACTTATTGTACGTCCGTTACTTCGATCACCGTGCCGTCTCACGTGAAGCGTATCGGCGCCTATGCGTTCCGCAGCGGTACGCGCTTGACGTCGCTCACCTTCGAGGAAGGTGTGGAGAGCATCGGTTCGTATGCGTTCAACTATTGCTTGTACATCACGACACTCACGTTACCCAAGAGTTTGATTACGATCGAAGATCACGCGTTTATGCAGGTTGCAATGACGACGGTGACGTTGCCGCGTTCGGTGAAGACCATTGGCGCGTATGCGTTTAACAAATGCAATAAATTGACCGATGTGTATTACGGCGGTACGGAAGAAGATCTTGCGGGTATCACTATTGGTGATAACAATGCACCGCTGACCGATGCTACGTGGCATTACACCACATGCACACACGAAAACACGCAAACGGTGAACGGTGTGGATGCGATCTGTACCGAGAATGGTTACAGCGGCGACACCGTGTGTGCCGATTGCGGTGAAACGATGGCGACGGGTGAAGTTGTGCCTGCACTTGGTCACAGCGAAGTGGTTGACGAAGCGGTCGAGCCGACCTGTACCGAAACGGGTATTACCGCAGGCACCCACTGCGGTGTGTGCGGTGAGATGCTGACGGCGCAGGAGACCGTGCCCGCTCTCGGTCACACCGAAGTGACCGACGAAGCGGTGGCACCGACCTGTACCGAAGACGG
>CAZESL010000084.1:0-10472 GCA_964515215.1 uncultured Eubacteriales bacterium | reverse complement strand
AAGAAGGTGTACGCCATACCGCCGCCGATGATGAGGGTATCCACCTTTTCGATCAGGTTGTTGATAACGCCGATCTTATCCGACACTTTCGCGCCGCCGAGGATCGCCACGAACGGACGCTTCGGCTCTTCCAAAGCACCGCCCATCACGCGGATCTCCTTCTGAATGAGGTAGCCGCACACAGCCGGCAGATAATCCGCCGCACCCGCCGTGGAGGCGTGTGCACGGTGTGCCGTACCAAACGCATCGTTCACAAAGATGTCCGCCATCGAAGCGAGTTCCTTCGCAAACGCGGGATCGTTCTTGGTCTCTTCCGCGTGGAAACGCACGTTTTCGAGCAACAGCACTTCGCCCGGCTTCAGCGCCGCCGCCTTCGCCTTCGCATCCGCACCGACAACGTCCTTCGCCATAATGACCGGACGGCCGAGCAGTTCGGCGAGTTTATCCGCCACGACCTGCAGCGACAACTTCGTGATGTCGCCCTTCGCCTTTTCGAGGAGTTCGGCAGTAGCCGCCGCCTGCTCCGCTTCGGGCAGTTCGGCAACCTTCTTCGCTTCCTTCTTGTTCAGCTTCAGCGTCTCGTTCAGCACGTTGTGCGGACGGCCCATGTGGGAGCACAGGATGACAGCCGCGCCGTTATCCAGCAGATACTGAATGGTGGGCAGAGCACCGATGATGCGCTTCGCATCGTCGATCTTACCGTCCTTCAGCGGCACGTTGAAGTCACAGCGGACGAGGCAACGCTTGCCGGACACATTGATGTCTTCGATGGTCTTCTTGTTGAGGTAGTTCATTTGCGATTCCTCCTTAAAAGTATGAATAGCGGTGAAGTCGAGCGGTACGAAACCCCTTACTCCCCCATTTTATTACCTTGATGTTATTATACCGCGCGTAATAACATTTTTCAAGACGAATTTACAGAATTTCGGAAATTCTCCTTTAAAAACAAAAGTGTCGGTGTTCTAAGGTGAACACTCGACACTTTTGCACATAATCAGGGTTGTGCATGACGGGGAACGTCCGTCGAAACGTGCGCAGGCATCCCCCACGCAACCGTTCCCGCAAAAAGGGCGAGTGCCGCTTCGATCACCGAAGGAATGGGACAATACGCCACCGCCGACCATTCGCCCATAAGAAGGAGAGCGAAACGGGAAATGCTTGCCGCCGCGCACAATATTGCTGTCGCCGCCGCCAACCCGCGCAAACAGGAAACGGGTTTCTGTACACCGGCAAATGCACGGGCACATTCCAGCAAAAACAGCATAATTAGACCGTACAAAAACAATTCATACACCGCAGGCGAGATATCCACCGAAGCGGCGTACACCACGTTATACCGCGCGAGACGGCAAAACGCCCACAGCGGTAGAAGCAGCCACAGCCATTTTTCCGAAAAAGTATGTCGCCGTGCCGCACGGCGGGAGGATACAATAAGCGCGATACCTGCCGCAACGGCGGCAAGAAACGGAAGCGTCACGATCACCCGTTGCATACTGCTCGCCGAAGCACCGGCCGCATCCAGTGCCTGCGTACCTATTTGATATGCTTTGAAGAACATCAGAACGGTCAGCACACCCGTGACCCAGCCGCCAACGAGCAATGTCATACGGCTTTTACGGTTAAACGGACGAGAGGGCGAGCGCAAAAGCCCCAAAAACCACACGGTCAAGAACAGACCGCCAAGGAGCCCCGCGAGCATCGACACCAACAGCAACATGCGGTCGGCCGCACTTACCACCGCATCAAACGGTGCGGGCGTTTTATTTTGCCCAATGAAGCGTACGATATCCCACAGCGAAGACGCCGACAACACCGCACCGAACAGCACACCGCCGAACAGGACCGTACGCGGTGCCGACGAGGCTTCACCGTACCCCCGCTTTTCACGGCCGAGCAACAGTGCCGTCACCGTCACCGTCGCCATCAGGAACAGTAACGGATAATTCACATGGGTAAGTGCGGTGCCGTTGCCCACCGTCGCGGGCAACACGAAGGTACGCCACGCGGTGACGATCACCGCCGCCGCGATCATAAACCAAAACAGCAGTTTGTTACGCATAACTTACGTCCTCTTCCCATTATTCCCGCTCGCTCATCGGCACGTATTCTGCCGACTTGGCAAGCGACTTATACGCAGGACGCATAATACGTCCGCCGGTATACAACTCTTCGGTACGGTGTGCACACCAACCCGCACAACGCGCCACCGCAAACAGCGGGGTGAACAGTTCAGCGGGAATGCCGAGTGCACGGTACACCAACCCCGAATACATATCCACGTTGGCGCACATGGCTTTGGTGCTTCCCTTCACGGCGGCAAACACTTCGGGAGTCAGACGTTCCACCGTTTCGAGCAGACGGAACTCATCGCCGAACCCGCGATCCTCCGCCAGGTCTCGTGCGTACTTTTTGAGAATGACCGCACGCGGATCCGACTTCGTATACACCGCGTGACCCATACCGTAGATCAGACCGCTGTGATCACCCTCTTCCCCGCGAATGATGCGCGCGAGGAAATCCGCCACTTCGTCTTCGTCACGCCAGTTGGAAATACCTTCCTTCAAGTATTTCAACATCTGCATCACTTTGATATTGGCACCGCCGTGCTTGTGACCTTTGAGCGAACCGATCGCCGCCGAGATAGTGGCGTAGGTGTCGGTTCCCGAAGAAGACAGCACGCGAGTGGTAAAGGTAGAGTTGTTACCGCCGCCGTGCTCTGCATGCAACATCAGGCACAGATCGAGCAGACGCGCTTCTTCCGCCGTGTAACTCTTATCGGGACGCATGCTGTACAGGATCGCTTCCGCTACCGACAGATTCTGCGGCACGGGGTGGAAGAACATGCTCTTGTGATCGTAGTTACGGCGCTTGACCTGATAGGCATACGTCATAATGGTGGGCATCCGCGCGATCAGTTTGAGTTCCTGTTCCAACACGTTCTGCAGGGAAAGATCGTCCGCTTTGTCGTCGTACGAATAGAGTGCCAACACCGAACGGCTGAGCTGATTCATGATGTTCGGCGAAGGCGCCTTGATGATCATATCCTCCGCAAAGTACTTTGGCAATTCGCGATATTCCGCCAAAAGATCCCGCAGATCACGCAACTGTTTCGCGGTGGGCAACGAGCCGAACAGCAACAGCCACACAACTTCTTCAAAGCCGAAGCGGTTATCCGCCATACAGCCTTCCACCAGATCTTCAATGTTCTGCCCGCGATAGGTCAGGCGACCTTCCACAGGGAACTTTTCGCCCTCGTCCAACACGTAACCGTGCACGTTACACACGCGAGTAAGACCCGCCATAACACCGGTACCGTCCGCGTTACGCAAACCACGCTTTACATTATACTTTTCGTACGTTTCGTTTGAAAATCGGTCATGTTTACGCACCTCATCACATAAGGATGGAAGGAGCGACGATGCCATTGCCATGATAAACGACACACCTTTCTGCCACCCGCAACGCGGGTCATACAGTACTTAAATTTCATTGTATTCCTTTTTTTACCGTTTGTCAAGGTGCAATTCCAAAAAATGAAAGACAAAAGACAAAAGCATTCAAATATTTGGAGTTTTTCGCATTTTACCGTCGCTCATTTGCCGAAAAATGAAAGTTTACATCGGTTTTTATTCAGAAAGGATGTTCCGAAATGAAAGGTTACGTTTGGATCACCGTCATCACGGCGCTCATCATGCTGTTGTTACCGCTCCCCTCGTACGGGCGGCTGAACACCGCGGACAAGCCGTCGCCCCCCTCCGCCTCTCCCACGACTGCCGCAACCACTGCAACTACCGCACCGACCGCCGCCCCGAACGAAGAATTCCGCGTACTCGACACCGCATCCGGCGAGGTCATTACGATGGATGAGCGGGACTTTCTCATCGGCACGTTGGCGGCAGAGATGTATCCCACCTATCACCCCGAAGCGCTGAAAGCGCAAGCGGTGGCGGCGTATACTTATTATTGCTACCGCCGCGAAGCGGCACGGGCGGGCGGCGAGGCGGCGGACTTCTCGGACGTACCCTCCACCTTCCCCGACCTCTACACCGTCGAGGGAATGCAGGCACGGTGGGGCGATCGCTTTTCGGAATATTACCAAAAGCTCGCCGATGCGGTGGATGCCGTGTTTGGCGAGGTCATACGCCACGACGGTGAGATCATCATGGCGGTGTATCACGCAATGTCCGCCACCGCCACCGAAACGGCCGGGGTGATATGGGGCAACGATCTTCCCTACTTAAGATCCGTGAAAAGTCCGGGGGATACTGCCGCCGACAGTTATCACTCCACCGTAACGGTGAGCGTACCCGATTTTGCCGCGGCGGTGGAAACGCTGGATGTCACCCTTGCGGGCGAAGCGGCGGCATGGGTGGACATCGCCGGTATCACCCGCTCCTCCGTCGGCACCGTCACCGCCGTGACCGTGGGGGATCGCGTGCTCACGGGGCGGCAGTTGCGCACGCTGTTTGATCTGCGTTCCGCCGTCTTTGACCTCACGTTCGATCCCGAGGTCGGCTTCACCTTTGCGGTGGAAGGGTACGGTCACGGGGTAGGTATGAGCCAATACGGTGCGAACTGTCTGGCAACTCAAGGCAAGACCTACCGCGAGATACTGTCGTACTATTATGCCGATGTGGAGATCGGGTAAAATTGTGTTCTTGCAAAATCACGGAACTTGTGATATACTTGCTTGGAATATATAAATGAAGATAGGAATGTCTATGCAATTTAAAGACTTGAATTTGATGTTACCGCTGCTCGAAGCGGTGAAAAAGGCGGGGTACACCACCCCTTCACCCATACAGGAAAAGACCATACCGCTGGTGCTGACGGGCGGCGACGTGCTGGGCTGTGCCCAGACGGGTACGGGTAAGACCGCCGCGTTCGCGTTACCGATCCTGCAACGGCTGTATAAGACCACCCCGCGGGAGGCACGCGACAAAGCGGGACGTCCCATTCGGGCGCTCATCCTCACCCCCACCCGTGAGTTGGCGATTCAGATCTATGAGAATTTCGCGCAGTACGGCGAACGCCTGCCGCTTCGCACGGCGGTCATCTTCGGCGGCGTAAATCAAAATCCGCAGGTGGAAACGCTCCGACGCGGTGTAGATATTTTGGTTGCCACACCGGGGCGGTTGAACGATCTGATCGGGCAAGGGTATATCTCCCTTTCCGACCTCGATATTTTCGTACTGGACGAAGCCGACCGTATGCTGGATATGGGCTTTATCCACGACGTCAAAAAGGTCATCGCGAAACTGCCGCAAAAACGGCAGACGTTGTTCTTCTCCGCCACCATGCCTCCCGAAGTGGAAAAACTGGCGATGCAACTGTTACATGAACCCGCCACCGTAAAGATCAGCCCCGTGACCAAAACGGTGGACAAGATCGGGCAATCGGTGTTTTTCGTGGAAAAGGGCAATAAGGTGGAACTGCTTCTGTGGCTGATGAAAAAGCACGCCATGAAGGCCGTATTGGTGTTTACCCGTACCAAACACGGTGCCAACCAAGTGGCGACGAAACTGATAAAAGCAGGTGTAGAAGCACTGGCGATCCACGGCAATAAGAGCCAAAACGCACGGCAGGAAGCACTGAAGCGGTTTAAGGCGGGCACACTCCCCGTGTTGATCGCGACCGATATTGCCGCCCGCGGTATCGACGTGGCGGAATTGCCGTTCGTTATCAACTTCAACGTGCCCGATACCCCCGAAGCGTATATTCACCGCATCGGCCGTACGGGACGTGCGGGCCTTTCGGGCGAAGCGTTTACTTTCTGCTGTGCAGAGGAATTGAAGGATTGGCGGGATATCGAAAAGCACACCCGTCAGGCCGTACCCGTGGGAACGTGTCCGTGGTCGGTGAGCGATATGCAACCCGTTACCGTGACGAAAGAAAACAATCGCCCGAAGCAAGAGAATAAACCCAAGCAAGAGAACAAGCCCAAGCAGGAGAATAAGCCCAAGCAAGAGAACAAGCCCAAGCAGGAGAGTGTCGTTGCCGACACCCTTCCTGCACCGCGCGGCGGCACATACGGTGCGGCATACGCTTCCCGTTACGGCTCGCGCCCCGTACGGCATTTCCAGTCTCGCACGTCACTGCAACCGAAGGCGGAGGATTTCCCACCCCCGCCCCCCACGGGCGGCAGTTTCCGCCAATGGAACGCGGACGAAGTGTTACCCGAACGGCGGCAGATCGTAGAATTGGCGGAAGATCGGGAAAAGCCTAAGAAGCCCGCCACCCCAAAGACGGAATCGGCGGGAAATAAGCAAAAGCCAAAGAAACCCGCCGCACCGAAGGCGGAGTCGGCGGAAAAAAAGCCAAAGCCGCAAAAGTCTGCCGCCCCCAAAGCGGAAACACGACCAAACGCGGCACAAACGCCCGCTGACCCGCAAAAGAAACGGCGCCACCGCGGCGGTCGCCGACACCATAAACCGAACAACAATCAAAACAAATAACAAAAGGCAAGCGTTCGCACGCTTGCCTTTTGTTATTTCACTTATTCCACCGTGAGTACCACTTTGCCCACGTTTTCACCGCGGTACAAGATGTCGTGTGCCGCCGCGGCTTCGGTGATGGGGAGCACTTTATAGATGGTGGGTCTCACTTCCCCGCTCTCCACCTTCGGCCACACCTTTTCGACGAGTTCTGCCAGAATCTGCGCTTTCACCGCAGGGGTGCGGGAACGCAGGGTACTGCCGATGATACGCACGTTGCGCACGTAGATGTTTTTGAGATCGATCTGCGTCATCTGTCCTGCCAGTGCCGCGATCATGATCCAACGCGCCCCGTGTTTTAAATAATGCACGCACTTGCCCATGATCTCGCCGCCGAGGCAATCGATGGCAACGTCCACGGGATGCCCTTCGTCCAGTTGCTGTTTCAACGCCTCGACGATATCCTCTTTGGCGGTGTTGACCACCACGTCCGCCTTCAAATGGCGAATGGATGCGGCAATCTCATCCGACAGCACGGTGGTGATCACTCTGGCTCCGAACGCTTTTGCCATGGGGATCACCACACTGGCAAGCCCGCTCGCACCCGCGTTCATAAGCAGGGTATCCCCCTCTTTGAGACCGCCTTCCAAAAACAGATTGAGATAGGCGGTAGCAAACGCTTCGGGCATCGCCGCCGCCTCCACCATCGAACAACCCGCGGGAATCGGCATCAACATATCGTACTTCACGTTGGCGTATTCGGCGTACCCGCCGCCGCCAAGCAGGGCACACACCTTATCTCCCACCTGCCAGCGGGATCTTTTCACCGCTTCGGCACCCACTTCCACAATGGTACCCGCAATCTCCAGCCCCATCCATTCGGGGCAACCGGGCGGGGGCGGATAATCCCCTTCCCGTTGCATCAAATCGGCGCGGTTGAGTGCCGCCGCCTCAATTTTCACCAGACAATCTTCCGCGCCCACCACAGGATCGGGCACGGTATCCCACCGCAACGAGCGGTCGCCGTTCACTAAGATCGCTTTCATTTTGCATCCTCCTTTATATCATGCCTGCCGCTTTTAACGTCAGCTTAAACACAGCCAATTCATGGTCGTAATCGAACCGCGCGGGCTTGTTTTCGCGAATTTTCGCGGCAAAATCGTTCATCATCGCGGTGTAGCGCGAAAAGCGCGGGGAGGTGTAGTTTTCCACCTGCATCTTGCCGTTCGCATCCCGCAACACGATACGCGCATCCGTGTAATAATCGTGCGGATACGTACCGCGTTCCAGCGGACGGATCTCCACCACACCTTCGGTGCCGGTGATCACCAACTGACGGCGGGCACCGCCCTCCAGTTCCGCGCACGTGGTCTTCACGAACGACACACCGCGGGGATACCGAAATGCCGCCATACCGAAATCGGGTGCCCACGCCCCCTCGTTCCCCGTCGAGGCCGAGAGAGGGATCACCTCTTGCGGTTCTCCCTGAAAGGTATACACGAGATCCACCAAATGGCATCCGAGAAAAAACATCATACCGCCTCGGAATTTGTTCAGCCAATCGGTCTTTTTACGGTCGTATTTGATGTTCATGTGTGCTTCCACCGAAAGGATATCCCCGAGTACACCCCGTTCCATCAACTCACGTGCGTAGATCACGGCGGGGTTGTAACGATACATATACCCCGTTTGAAACACGGTATGGTTCTTACGCACGATATCGATCAGCCGCACGAAGTCGTCGAGGTCTTCCCCGCCGGGTTTATCCATGTGAATGGGCAACCCCTTTTCGGCAAACGGTAACGCCGCCTGCACCAAATACTTTTCTTCCTTTTCAATGACTACCGCTTCAATGGTATCGTCGTCCAGCAGTTCGTCCATCGTTTTCCACACCGCTTGATCGTACCACGCCGTCCCCTCGACCGCCGCACGGTAGGCGGGATCGTCTTCGCACACGCCCACCAGTTCAAAGTTCGGGTTTTCGATCAGATCGCGCAACACGTCCCGTGCATGGTCGTGTCCCGCACCGATCTGCGCTACACGTATCGGTTTCATTTCACGCCCCTCCAATCAAACTGCGTCAACGGGAAAGAGGGATCATCCAGCAGATGCCCATACACTGCCCATGCGTCGTCGATCGTATGCACCTCGTCCACCATCGAGAGCAGATCCAACCGCTCGTATGCGGTAAGACGGATGAGTGCGTTCATATCGTCACTTTGCGTCCACCAACCGGTGTGGGATTCGTGCTGCGGGCGCGCTTGCGTATGGGCACCGATGAGTTGCACACCCGGTCCGTGTACCTTGCGGTAATAATCCACCGTGAAATCGGAATTACGCGTACAGCCGAGCAACGCCACACGGCCGAAACGCGCCATACAATCGAGTGCACCGTTGAGTCCCGCTCCGACACCCGTCACTTCGATCGCGACGTTTACGCCGCCGCCCGTGAGTTGTTTTACCGTTTTGGCAAAGTCGGGATCGTACGGGTCCAGCGCGTAGTCCGCCCCGCAGGCAAGCGCTTTTTCGCGCTTTTCCGCTACGGGATCTACGGCGATAATGGGTGCGGCACCCGCCATGCGCAACAGCGGCAGAGCAAATAATCCCAAAATGCCAAGCCCCATCACCAACGCCGATTCGCCGATCTGCACCTCACATTTGCGCACAGCCGCCAGCGGGAAGGTCGCAATATTGAAGAGCGATGCCGTCTGTGTGCTGACTTCGGCAGGCAGTACGTATACGTTGTCCTGCTTTATATTCTGCAACGCGGAATGGGTCGACCAACACAATGCCACGCGGTCGCCCGCCTGACACTTCGTCACACCGTCGCCCACAGCCGTCACCACACCGGCGGAACTGTACCCGCCCGACCGCGGAAAAGACACTTGCGGCCCGCTTATCCAGCTGATGGTGTCACTGCCGCTCAAATTGGCGCGTTCGGTACCGCTGCTGATGGCGGAAAACTCCAGTTGCACCTGCACCTCACCTGCGGCAGGCGGGGCAACCGTGACGTCCTGCACCTCTACCACGCGCGGGGCGGTAAACAAAATACGTTTTGCCATGACCATCACTCCTTTATATCTTCATTATATACCCCTTGACATATCGAAAACAATAGGCTATACTGCACGAAAAGAGGTAATATTCTGCATCACGCAAGGGGGTTACGGCTTTGAATGACCAAGAATTCTTCACGACCTTTCGTTTTGTACAAATACATATCCACCAATATCACCACACCGATAACAGTCACGGTGTACCCACTCATTTTATCGGTATTATGAAAAGCGGACACGGTCTGCTCATTTCCGACCGCACCCGCATTGAGGTGACGGCGGGTGACGTGTTTTACATTCCGAAGGGGTGCCGTTATCACTCCTATTGGCGCGGTGAGGACTGCGTGTTTCAGTCGCTCGGGTTCACCCATCTTCCGCGCGACCGCAAATGCCCGTATGCTCTGCAAATACTGCGCCCCGAAGCAGAGGCCGCCGCCCTGTTTTCCACACTGGCGGACACCGACACCGTGAGTGCGTACACGGTGGGGTTGCTCTACACCGCGCTGGGGCTCATGCTCCCGACCATGGCGGTAGATCATCCGCAGACCTATCACCCCGTCCCCTACGCCGCCACGCAATATATGGCAGAGCATCTCACCGCTTCTATGGGCGAGGTTGCCGCCGCCTGCGGCATCAGTGAATCGGCGCTGTATCAGATCTTTCGCCGCACGTTGGGCAAAACGCCGAATGCGGCGCGGCAGGAACTGTGCTGTCGGCGGGCGATCGACCTTTTACAGACAACGGATCTCTCGATTGAAGAGATCAGTGCCCAATTGGGGTTCAGTTCGTCTTCGTATTTCCGCAAAATATTCAGCGCCGTGACGGGGCAATCGCCGCGGGATTTCCGCAAACGATCCATCATGTGAATTTGGGAATGACCACGTACCCGCGGCGTCCGTGCCAAATCCGCGCGCATTTTTGCGGGCGCACGGTAGGGGCGCACATTGCGCGTCCGTCCCACGACCGACCACGTACCCGTGGC
>CAZESL010000083.1:0-10650 GCA_964515215.1 uncultured Eubacteriales bacterium | reverse complement strand
AGCCTTCCCCTCGAGGGGAAGGTGCCCCGAAGGGGCGGATGAGGTGTAGCCGTCGTAAGACGGCGTTCATTCTCCTGACTTAAATCTGCGAGGAGAAAATGACTGGGGGATTCTCTGCGGTTGAGCACTCACTACAAGTGCCACTACTACGCACAAAGTCTCGTGCGCTGCCAAACTACCCCTCCGTCTTTGGCTCCGCCAAATCCACCTCCCCTGACAAGGGGAGGCTTGGGTTTGCGCTAATCCCTAACCGCAACTCACTTACGGCGGGCGTTTTTCTGCTAAAACCCCTTCAAAAAGCGTTTCAGTTTAGCGCCGGACAGTCCCATCACGGTGTAAAAATCACCGTGCAGTGCTTGCACGTACACCATACCTTTTCCTTGAATACCGTAACTGCCTGCTTTATCCATCGGTTCGCCCGTGGCAATGTAGGCGGCGATATCTTCGTCGCTCATCGGGTAAAAGGTCACGTCGGCGGTGTCGTGAAATCCTGCACATTTTGTGGGTGAGCACACCCACACGGCGGTGACCACTTGATGGGTGTTGTCGGCAAGTTTGCGGAGCATCGCGGCGGCTTCCTGCTCGTTTTCGGGTTTGCCGAGCGGTTCGTTTTCGAGCCACACGGTGGTATCCGCGCCGATCACGATGCGGTCGGGGTGGTCTTTTGCCACCGCTTCGGCTTTGGCACGCGCCACGCGAAGCACCGCTTCCTGCGGCGAAAGCGCGGGATCGGGCGGGGGTTCCACCCCGTCGGGTGCGGGGATGATCTCGACGGGAATATCCGCCAGTTCACAGATCTCCCGCCGACGCGGTGAGGCGGACGCTAAAATATACGGTGTCATGGGGCCACTTCCTTTCGCGTTTTATAGTAGCCGTTTTTTGTGCGTTTGTCAATTGACTTTTGGCTTTGTATTTGTATAATGAAAAGAGAGGTGGTATATATGGTCCGTATTCCGAAAGATAACAAAGAACAACGCCTGATCTACAAAAACGTGGGTGAGCGGGAGATCGAACTGCTGTTTTATCCGCCGCACAAGGCGGTGTACGACCGCGCCCCCGTGCTGTTTTTGATACCCGGCGGCGGCTGGTGTATGAGTGTGGCGGAAAGTATGTACGGCATGGCGCGCTCCCTTGCCGAGACGTTGCGGGAAAACGGGTTTGCCGCCGTAGCGGTGAGTTACCGCAACCACCGTGACGACGGGGTGATGATGCCTGCCATTGCGGACGATATCTTCGACGCGGCGGCGTATCTTGCGATGCACGCGGACGTGCTCGGTATCGATCCGCACCGCCTTTTTACCTGCGGACATTCGGCAGGCGGTCATTTGGCGCTGTTGCTGGCGTACGCACCGTGCGATTTCGGTACGGCACGGGTGTACGATGCACCGTTTACCGTGCGGGGCAGTGTGCCCATCTCCCCGCCGACCAATATGAGTGCGACGCCGAGCGAACTTCAGCGGTACAGCATCGGTGTGGCCCACTTGTTCGAAGGGTGTGACGACGCGGCATTTCAGCGGTACAGTCCGCTGTGGTGGGCGGACGGCGGACACGGTGTGCCGACGCTGACCGCCGCGGGCGACCGCGACACCCTGGTGCCGCCCGCCAACAGCGAAGATCTGTGCGCGGCACTGACGCGTCACGGGATATGGTGTGATTTGTTGCTCTCGCACGGGGGCGGACATTGTTTGGAACCCATCGACTGTACCGAGGTCAGCTTGCCCCTGCCGCACGCACTGGCGCAAATGGCCGCGTTTATTCTGGAAGAAAACAGGCGATAAAAAAGGGCTGTCGTGTTAGGCTGGCGGGAGTCGAACTCTTTACGCCAGCCTAAAGGTATTTTGCACAATGGAAGAAATGGTCCGCCTCCCCTGTGTAAGGGGAGGTGGATTTTGCCGAAGGCAAAAGACGGAGGGGCTGTGATACGGTGTATCCTTTTCTCAAATCCCCTCAGTCGGCTTCGCCGACAGCTCCCCTTGCATCTTCAAGGGGAGCCGGCGCGTGCTTCAATTGTGTAATTATACCTTAACGCGACAGTCCCTTTTAGGTCTAACCTGACTTAAAAGAATTTTTTGTTGATAAAGAGTGCCAGCCCGATGCAGAGGATCTGCAAGGCGTTCACCTGCATGTGGAAACTGAACGACAGGGTGATGATGGACAGATCCAACGTGATGGTATCCAGCCCCACCGACTCACCCCAGGTCAGCCATTTCAGCCACTCGACGTTCGAAGTGAGCGAAGCGACAAGCGCCGACACCACGAGTGCCGCCAACAACAAAAAGATCAAAATGAGTACGTTTACGGTGCCTTTGGTTTTCATAGCATATACTCCTATTCTACGCCGCGGCGGTACAGCCCGCGGGTGATATCCCCCGCCGCTTTGCCGCCGTCACGATAAGCGATCACGGTTTTGCCGCACTCGTCGGGTGTCTCCACCGTAAAGTGCAACAGATAAAAATCTACGGCGGGCACTTCGTCCAAACGGTCGGCCCAGTAAAGCGGTACGGCGTTCAGCAGTTCGGCACAACCGCCCGCACACGCGGTCGGAAAGGTCACGCCGCGGCGGTCGGTCACCCCGTCGCTCACCTTGCACGAAGCGCAGGCGGCGCCGTCGCACTGTCGCGGACAGTTGCGGGTGAGCATCAGCGGTTGCCGCCCGTATAGCAGTAATCCCGTGGGGATCGGGCTTTGCACCGCAAACGCCGTTTGCGCGAAAGTCAGTTCCATCGAAAGGGTCGCGGCACGAAGCCCTTCGGCGGCGTACGCCGCCACCGCTTCTCCGTTCGTAAGGTTCAGCCCGAACCCACCGACGGGATACAGCCCCGCTTCTACAGCGAGCGGGACGGCACCGACGTTGTTACAGAGTGCGTACCGCGCACCGTTCTGTGCCGCGTCCCGCAACTGCCGACGCACCGTCTCTTCCGTGCCGAACATCCCGCGCGGGATCTCCACCCCCCAGGGGGTGTCGCACGGCTCGCCGAGCGGCAAAAACCAGCCGTCGGCGGTGTTTCGCACCGTGTCGGTCAACTGCGCGGCAGAGGAAAGACGCACCAACATATGCGGTCTTCCGTTTGCCCACAGCGGGGAATCCTGCCGCGAAACGGCAGGGGGCAGATTGTCGGAACACACGGTTTCAGGCGTTTTTCCACGTAATTCTTCCAACGTTTCCAACGCCTCACGGCGCAGGGCATTCAAGGCCGAGACGGCATAGCCGCCTTCGCCTTCGACCGTCACGCGATCCATTATGAACGGTGTGCCACCCGTTTTTTGCAGTTGTGCCGTTACCCGTTCGACGGGCAGAGGCGGGCGATCGGATGCCGCGGTCTCTCCTCTCACCGTTACGGTGTGGGCGCCGTCGGTCACCGTGAGGGTCAGCGGAGCGTCGGCTTGCGCCGAAAGCGTGGCGGATACCGCCACCCGCGGCACTTCGCGGTCGTACAACCGCTGTAAGTCCTTCAGCACCCCGACGGCGGCGGTCACGTCCTCGTGCCGCCGATGCCCAAACATACCCCCGCCGCGCTTGGTAATATAATAACCGTCTGTAAATCCACTTCTTGAAAATACCGATTGTAAATTTTCGCGTGCCGTCTCGTCGGGTGTCACACCGTCCCGCAGGGCGGCGTAATACGCGGTGGCGGCGGCCACGTATTCGGGGCGTTTCATCCGCCCTTCAATTTTCAGCGAGCAGACCCCTGCCGCCACCAACTCTTCAAACCGATCGGCAAGCGACAAGTCCTTCAAACTCAGTGCGTAACGGTCGGCGGTGGGGACGTTTTTGCCGTCGGATGCGCGAAACGGCAAACGGCACGGTTGCGCGCACCGTCCGCGGTTTCCGCTGCGTCCGCCGAGCAGAGCGGACAGATAGCACTGTCCCGATACCGACATGCACAGTGCCCCGTGCACAAACACTTCCAGTTCACACCCGAGGTCGGCGCAAGCGGCAATCTCGGCGGCGGACATTTCCCGTGCCAAGACCACACGGGAAAAACCCGCGTCCCGCAGGGCACGCACCCCTTGCGGTGTGTGGCAGGACAGTTGCGTGGAAGCGTGGAGCGGCATGGTCGGCAACGCCGCTTTCAAACGGCGCGCCAGACCGCGGTCCTGCACGATGAGGGCATCTACCCCCGCGGCCGCGGCAGTCCGCGCCACGGCGAGAGCCGCTTCCGTTTCGTCTTCCCGCACCAACGTGTTCAACGTCAAGTGTACCCGCACGTCGCGCGCGTGACAGTAGGCGACCGCCGCCGCCAGTGCGTCATCGTCAAAATTCTGTGCGTTTTGCCGCGCATTGAACGCGGCGGCACCGAGATACACCGCGTCTGCCCCGCTGCGTACCGCGGCAAGCAGCGCATCGTGTGAGCCGACGGGTGCGAGGATCTCTACGCGAGACATCTTATTCCTGTCCGTACATCGCCAGTTTCTGGCGGAGCAGGGAGTTTTCCTGACGCAGACGATCCGCTTCCATACGGGCGCGGGCGTTGTCGTCCAGATATTCCTTCATCTGTGCACGCAGGTTGTCGGAAGCGTGCAACGCCTTTTCGGCGGTATCCGCCTGGTCAAGTGCCACCAATACCGCCGCCATCGACAGCGAGATGCGCGGATTGACCAAAAACTCCTTCATGGCACGTTCTACACGACCGGCCAGATCTTCCATGTACTCGGGTGCTTCGTCGGTAGTCAGCGCATACTCGCTGCCGCAGATCATCAGTTTAATCTTATTCATAGTCCGTCAATCTCCTCTCACGCTTTGAATTGTTGCAGATATTCGCCCACGGTACAGCCCGCTTTGCGCGCTGCCGCACGCAGATCGAGATACAAGCGGTGGTCCGCCTGCTGTACGGCGAGCACGGTGGGCACGTCATCGGGGAACGCCGCACGCAGGCGATCTTCCACCGAGGCGGTCTGTTCCTGCGGCAGGGACGGACGACCGCCCACACTGCGCTGATACGTAAAGCCGCCCAACGCAAAGAACTCGTCCAGTTTCCCTTCGTAGCCGATCAGACGGCGCAACTCAGCACCGCGTTCCGCGAGTTTCTTGTGCTGCGTGTTCAAACGCACCACGACACCGTCCGGAAAATCCTGACGCAAACGCGCAAAGTAGGTGTCCAGACGCTTTTGCAGATGTGCGCCCCACGGCGCATCCGCCGTGGCTTCTGCCGCCTCGACGGCAGGTGCTGCCTTTTCCGCGGCGGGCGCGGTCTCGTTTGCCGCCTCGGGCTGTGCGGGTGCGGTCACTTCCTCAGCAACCTCTTCGGTTTTTGCCGTCTCTTGGGCGGCGGGTGCGACTGTTTGCGGCGCCTCTTTTGCAGGACGGCGGCCGAACAGACGATCCAAGATACCCATAAGTTAACCCCCTTTTTTGTGTGGGTGCAAAAACGCACCCCTGTTTTACAAAATCAGTATAACACACCGAAAATAAAAAATCTACCCCCTTGGGGCATATTTTTGAAAAAATTTTCTACCCCCGTCAAAACCTCGAAAAATTACGAAAAACTCACAGAATGTTCAAATCCTCTTTACAAATGACAGGTTTTTATTTTATAATATAAGAGTGCATGTCCTACAAAAGGACGAGAAAGCAGGAAAGGAACGGTCGTATGATCAAAGTAGACCATCTCACCAAACGGTACGGCAGTCACGTAGCGGTGAACGACATCAGCTTTGAGGTGCACGAGGGTGAGATCCTCGGTTTCCTTGGGCCGAACGGTGCGGGCAAAAGTACCACCATGAATATTCTCACGGGATATCTCTCCGCAAGCGAGGGGCGCGTGTCCGTGGGAGGGTACGACGTGTTGGAATTTCCCAACCAAGCAAAAGCCAACATTGGCTATTTACCTGAACATCCCCCCCTCTATCTGGATATGACGGTGCGGGAGTATCTGGATTTTATGTACGATCTGAAGAAATGCACTCTTCCGCGTGAACAGCATATTGCGGAGATCTGCCGCATTTTGAAGATCGAGGAAATGTATCCCCGTCTGATCAAGAATCTGTCGAAGGGTTACCGCCAGCGTGTGGGTTTTGCACAGGCGCTTATCGGCAATCCGCCCGTGTTGGTGCTCGACGAGCCGACGGTCGGTCTCGACCCGAATCAGATCATTGAGATCCGCACTTTGATCAAAAGTTTGGGGCGGCATCACACAGTGATCCTCTCCTCTCACATTCTGTCCGAGATCGAGGCGGTGTGTGACCGCATCGTGGTCATTCACCGCGGTAACATCGTGGCAGACAGCACGGCGGCCGACCTTTCCCGCAAATATTCGGAAGACCGCCGCCTGACCGCGCGGGTGAAGGGCCCGGCGGCAGAGACGGCGCAGTTGTTTGCGACCATTCCCGGCGTGAAAAAGGTGACCCCGCTCGGTATGCGGGAAGCGGGCATGTATGATTTTGTCATTGAGCCGAAGGAGAACGTAGACGTGCGTGAGGAGATCTTCTGCCGTCTTGCCGAACGCAACTGGCCGCTGGTGGGGCTTCGGTCGATGGAGATGTCGCTTGAAGAGATCTTCATTGAACTGACGCGGGAACAGCCGCTGTTACCGATGGATAAAAAACAGCGCCGTAAGAAGGAGGCGGAACAATGAGTGCGATATACAAGCGCGAGATGCGCGCCTATTTTACCTCGCCGCTCGGTTACGCGGTGCTGGCTATTCTGTTTGCATTTTCGGGGTTCTTGTTTTATTCCTACAACCTGTCGGCGGGCGATACGTCGTTGGTCGGCGTGTTTGACACCTTGTTTATCATCACCCTTTTGATCGTGTTGCCGGTACTTTCCATGCGTCTGTTCAGCGACGAGAAACGCCAGCGCACCGATCAAGCGCTGTTCACCGCTCCCGTGAGTTTGACGGGTATCGCACTCGGCAAGTTCCTCGCGGCACTCACCGTGTTTGCGGCGGGCATCTCCATCACGCTCGTGTACGGCGTGGTCATCGCCTTTAAGGTCTCCCCCGATTGGTCGGTGTTTTTCGGCAACTACGTCGGGCTGTTGATGCTCGGCGGTCTGATTATCGCCATCGGTCTGTTTATCTCCAGCTTCACCGAAAGCCAGTTCGTGTCGGCGATCGCCACCTTTGCGGTGTCGTTCATGCTGATGATGGTGGACGATCTCACCTCCATTTTCACTTCCAACACCTTCGTGGTGGAAGCGGTGAGTTTTCTGTCGGTGTACCAGCGGTATTACAATTTTACCGTGGGCAGTATCCATTACGCCGACGTGGTGTTTTTCCTCAGTATGCAAGCGTTGTTTATCTTCTTGACGGTTCGTTCGCTCGACCGCAAGAGATGGAGTTAAGGGAAAGGAGGGCCTTTTACCATGGATAACGAGAACAAAACGGTTGAAACGACCGTTACCGAGGGCACTCCTGCCCCAAAGAAACGTCGGGTGAACCGCCGTCTGCGTTACGGCGCGACCGCGACTGCGTTGACCGCCGTGGTGGTTGCCGCCGTGGTGTTGCTCAACGTGTTGGTCACGGCGCTCGAAGACCGTTTCCCGCTCACGCTGGATCTGACGGCGAACGAGACATTCACCCTGTCGGAAGATACGCTGAAGATCGTGGAAGGTATCGAAGACGAAGTGCAGGTCATCGTGTTTCAGGACGAGTCGTACTACAGCACCCCCGCCTTCAATGACGAAGTAAACACGGTGGTGCGCCAGTTTTACGAGGCAATGCGCCAGTGCCACAGCGCCACGAACGGGCGTATCACTACGCAGTACATCAACTATGCGGACAACCCCACGCTGGTAAAACCGTATGCGGAATATGAAGTGGATGAAAACTCCATTTTGTTTTTGAGCGGGAACCGTTCGGGCGTCATCGCCATGACCGATCTGTTCACCTACGATGAACTGACGTATTATTACTACGGTGAGATCGACGTGACCGAGTCGCTGGTGGATCGCGCCATCGCGAGCAACCTTTTGAAGGTGACGGGCAATCTCGCTCCCGTGGTGATGCTGACGGGTCACGCCGAAAATTCGGCTACCGTGTCGAATATCAAGGCGGTACTCGCGAACAACGCCTACGAAGTGGAAGAATGCGACCTCACCCGTTCCGAGACGATCAACGAAGACGCCATCACGCTGGTGATCCCCGCGCCCTCCACCGATTACAGCACGGAGGAGATCGCGCTGATCAATGCGTGGTTACAGCAAAAGGGCGAGTATTCCCGCAATCTGGTGCTGTTCACCGACTACGCCGCCGATTGCCCCAACTTGTACGAGTTGGTGGAAGAGGAATACGGCATTACCGTGACCGATCACATGATCCGCGAAACGGTCAGTTACTACAGCGACAACTACACCCCCTACGGCGATATTCCCGAATCGGAGTTTTCCGCAGGCGTGACCGACAAAAAGGTGTTGGTACCGAACATTCAGCAGTTGATCCTGAACAAGGAGAACAACAGCGAACTGTCGCTGTACAACGTGCCGCTCGTAACGTTCGGTGATACCGCACAGTTGGTGGACATTCCCGACGGATTGGACGCTGAGGAGGAACCTGTCCCCTACAACGCCGAAACCTATCCCGTCGTCGGTGCGGCGGTGGCACACAAGCAGGTGCCGTCCCCCACCGTGAATATGACGGTGCATTCTTATGCCGCCGTGTTCGGCAGTCCGCATTTCCTGAACGAAAGCGTGCTGACCTATTTTAACACGGCGGAAAACGAAGCGTTGTTTATGAACGTGTTCAACACGCTGTCGGGATCGGAAAACACCGTCACCATCTCCAGCCGTTCCATGACGGCGGAGGTGCTGGAATTTGAAGCGGGTACCGCGAAGGTGCTGGGTCTCGGCGTGTTCGCCATCGGCCTGCCGCTCGCGACCTTGCTTCTCGGTATCGTGCTGTTCCTCAGAAGGAGACATTTATGAGTGAGTTTGAAAAGAATCAACTCCCTGAAGAGCCGTCCCGCGAAGCCCCCAAAGCACAAGGGCTTTCGGATATCGAAGCGTTTGCCGCTGCCGCCACCCGTGAGGTGGCAAAACCGCCGCACAAGCGCCGCCGCTTGACGGTACTCGTCGGTGCGGTAGCGGCGGTGGCGGTGCTCACGGGCGCCGTGTTTGCTCTGCCCGCGCTGTTCCCCGAACCCGAGCCGGAACCCGAACCGGATGTGCCCGACACCTCGGTCGTGTTACTTGACAAGGAGTTAGACGCCGACGGTAAAGCGATCGAAGATCCCGTAAAGTCGGTGCGGGTCACCACCGCACTCGACGATTATACGTTGTCGCTCGGTGAGGACAACACGTGGGAGTTGCAGGGAGAAGAGGATCTGCCGCTGAACACCACCGCCGTGGAAAGTTTGGTGGAGTCCCTCGTGTACGTGCAGGCGCAGGACACGGTGGCAGACGGGGTGGTGGATTTCGGTGAATACGGATTGAACACCCCCGCCCTTTCGCTGCACACGGTGTACGCCGATATGACCGCCGTGACACTGGATCTTGCTTCGCTCGCGGTAGGTAACGGGTATTATCTGCGTATGAACGGCGGCGACGAAGTGTACTTGGTCGACAGCAGCCTTGCAACGGAGGCGATGAAACAGCCCGAAGCGTACGTGAGTTTGTCGGTGGTGGCCGCGCCTTCGGTCAATGCGGAGGATGCCAACGGCACCGTGATGATCAAGGAACTGTCGCTGACGGGATCGTTGCGGGATAACGTGATCACCACCGTACGTCCGAAAGAAGAGGCGGACGGTGCAGAGTATGAAAATACCAGTTACCTGCTGACGGCGCCGTACAAGATGGCGACCGACAGTACGGTGACCACCCCCGTGTTTGCGGTGACCGATATTACGGCGGAAGAAGCGGTGGTGTTGCACCCGAATGCGGCGCAACTCGCGGAATACGGGTTGGATGCACCGCAATCGGTGGCGAAGATCGAACTCGGTGTGTTCACTTCCACCACCAACGACGCGGGCGAGATCACCTCGTCGGGGTATTACAACGAACAGGTGCATCTCGTAAAACTCGGCAAAAAGACCGCCGACGGCACGGCATATTACGCGATGGCAGATACCCGCGACGTGATCTACCGCGTCAGTACCGAGTATCTGCCGTGGGCGGATAAGACCTACCACGATTTCGCGAATCAGTATTTGTTCCTGCGTAACCTCACGTCGCTTAAATCCATCACCTGCACGGTGAACGGTGCGAAATACGCGTTTGAGTTTACCCACAATCCCGAGGGGGAAACGCTGGACGACGAACTCACCGTGACGATGAACGGCGAGATGTTGCGTACCCACGAATTCCGCGTGCTGTATCAGGTGTTGATGACGCTGTACCGCACGGGTGCCGCTCCCGCCGAGCCGCAAGGTGAGCCGATGCTCACGGTGCGGGTGTCCTCGCTGGATGAAAAACTCGCCGACCGCGTGATCGACATTTACGCGCACAGCGGCAGCGTGTGCATTGCCCGCACCGAAACGGGCGATACCTACAAAATGACCGCATCCCGCGTACTCGACGCGATCGAGCAGATCGAAAACTACGTCAGCGGCGAAGATGTTATCAATAGGTTTTAACAGATAGTAAAACAACGGCAAGCGTTGGCGCGATACTCTTAACGGAGTATCGCGCCAGTTCTATTCGCCTGTGGCGAATTCTATTGCTTTGCAGTGATATTCGGCTTATGCCGAGTGATATTTGCTTAGCAAGTTTATGGGGGG
>CAZESL010000082.1:0-10719 GCA_964515215.1 uncultured Eubacteriales bacterium | reverse complement strand
TGATCATTTGCAAATTCCCACTATCTCCACGGGTAACATTATCCGTGAAGCGCTGAAAAGCGGCACCGAAATGGGCGTAAAAGCCAAGTCCTACATGGACGCCGGTCAGTTGGTTCCGGATGAAGTCGTCATCGGCATCATTCAGGATCGTCTGGCGCAGGATGACTGCAAAAACGGCTTCATTCTGGACGGCTTCCCGCGCACCATTCCGCAGGCCGAGGCGCTGGACCGTATGGGTGTTGTGATCGACCGCGTCATCGACATTGAAGTCGCGGACGAAACGATCGCCCGACGTGTATCCGGTCGCCGTGTCTGTTTGAAGTGCGGCGCCACCTACCACCTCGACTACAAGAAGCCGGCGGTGGAAGGCGTGTGCGATCGCTGCGGCGACACCCTTGTTCAGCGCAAGGACGATATGCCCGAGACGGTGCAAGATCGTTTGAAGGTGTACCACGAACAGACCGAGCCCCTCAAGGACTACTATGCCGCTTGCGGTAAGCTCGTGATCGTGGAAGGTCAGGAAGAAGTGGCGGATACCACTCGTCTGACCTTGGCGGCTGTCGATGCGTAATCGGAGGCTGCTATGATCGCCATCAAAAACAGTCGGGAACTGCGCGAGATGAAAGAGGCTTGCGTCATTTCCGCTAAGGCGTTGAAGCTTGGCGGTGAGGCGGTCGAACCGGGGGTAACCACCGGTGAGATCGACCGCCTCATCCGCCGATTCATCGAAAGTGCGGGTGCGACCCCCTCTTTCCTCGGCTACGGCGGGTTCCCCGCTTCCGCTTGTATTTCCGTCAACGGTACGGTCATCCACGGCATACCCGGTAAGCAAGTAATCAAAGCAGGCGATATCGTCAGCATTGACGTGGGTGCTTACCTAAACGGCTATCACGGCGATAATGCCGCCACCTTTGCAGCGGGAGACATCACTCCCGAAGCAAAAGCACTGATCGACGCCACCCGCGAGAGTCTTTACGAAGGCATTCGCGCGGCGACGGCAGGCAATCGGGTGGGGGATATCGGTGCCGCCGTGCAACGGTATGTCGAGGTGCGTGGTTACTCGGTGGTACGGCAATTCGTCGGCCACGGCGTAGGCACGGACCTACACGAAGATCCCAGTGTACCCAACTTCGGAACACCCGGGCGCGGACCGCGTCTGCTTCCGGGCATGACCTTAGCCATCGAACCGATGGTCAATGCCGGCTCGCACGAGGTCAAGATCCTCGGCGACGGCTGGACAACCGTGACGAAGGACGGCAGCTTGTCTGCCCATTTTGAACACACTATCGCCATCACGTCGGACGGGCCGGTCATCATGACCACCTGTGAGTAAGGAGGTTATTCCGTATGTCGAAATCGGATGTTATCGAATTGGAAGGTACCGTTATTGAAGCGCTGCCGAACGCCACGTTCCAGGTAGAACTTGCCAACGGTCACCGTATACTGGCACACATTTCGGGCAAGTTGCGTATGAACTACATCCGCATCCTGCCCGGAGACAAGGTCACGGTGGAAATGTCCCCGTACGACCTGACCAAGGGTCGCATTACTTGGCGTACCAAGTGATCACCCGCTTTCAACCTGTCAAGAAAGGAACGGTCATAATTATGAAAGTCAGACCTTCTGTGAAGAAAATCTGCGAAAAGTGCAAGATCATCAAGCGCAAGGGCCGTATCATGGTCATTTGCGAAAACCCGAAACACAAGCAGCGTCAGGGCTGATTGCTGCACTCTTAATGCGGAGCAACAACTGCTCCCACGAAAGGAAGGTAAGAAACTATGGCGCGTATTGCTGGTGTTGACCTGCCCAGAGATAAACGCATTGAAATCGGCTTGACCTACATTTTCGGTCTGGGCCGCAAATCCGCTTCGGACATTCTTGCCGCTACCGGTATCGATCCCGATACCCGCGTGCGTGACTTGACCGAAGACGAAGTGTCCAAACTGCGTGAGCACATCGACCACAACTACGTAGTGGAAGGTGACCTGCGCCGCAACGTGGCGTTTGATATCAAGCGCCTCATCGAAATCGGAAGCTACCGTGGCTTGCGTCATCGCAAGGGCTTGCCGGTGCGTGGTCAGCGTTCGACGACCAACGCCCGTACCCGTAAGGGCCCGAAGAAGACCATCGCCAACAAGAAGCAGTAAGCGGGAGGGAAAGAAATGGCTGCTGCAAAAGCTACTGCGCGTAAGGGTGCAACCCGTCGTCGCAAGGAAAAGAAAAATATCGAGCGTGGCGCGGCGCATATCCAGTCCACGTTCAACAACACCATCGTCACCATCAGTGACACGCAGGGCAACGCTCTCTCGTGGGCGTCTGCGGGCGAGCTCGGTTTCCGCGGCTCGCGTAAATCCACTCCGTTTGCTGCTCAGACTGCTGCCGAGACCGCTGCCAAGGCGGCTATGGAGCACGGTCTGAAGACGGTGGAAGTGTACGTTAAGGGCCCGGGTGCCGGCCGTGAAGCCGCGATCCGTGCTCTGCAGGCCGCGGGTCTGGAAGTCACCCTCATCAAAGACGTGACTCCCGTCCCCCACAACGGATGCCGTCCTCCCAAGCGGAGACGCGTGTAATCCCAATCAGGAGGTGTAACCAACATGGCAAGATATACCGGTCCGGCGTGCAAACTCTGCCGCCGCGAAGGTCAGAAATTGTTTCTGAAGGGTGAGCGTTGCTACAGCGCGAAGTGCGCTATCGCGAAGCGTGCCTATGCTCCCGGCCAGCACGGTCAGGGTCGCAAAAAGGTTTCCGAATACGGCCGTCAGCTGCGTACCAAGCAGTATGCGCGTCGTTACTATGGCGTTCTGGAAGGCCAGTTCCGTCATTATTTCGAGTTGGCTACCAAGATGCAGGGCGCAACCGGTGAAAACCTGCTGCGTATCCTCGAGTCCCGTCTGGACAACGTGGTGTACCGTCTGGGCTTCGCCAGCTCCCGTAATCAGGCTCGTCAGCTCGTGACGCAGGGCCACTTCACCGTGAATGGCCGCCGCGTCAACGTGCCGTCCTTCCTCACCAAGGAAGGTCAGGTCGTGGCTGTGCACGAAGCCAGCCGTTCCGTCGGTCTCTTGAAGAACTTGGTGGAAGCCAACAGCGGCCGCCCTGTTCCGAAGTGGCTGGATGTGAACCGCGACAACATGGAAGCTAAGATCGTGGCTATCCCGACCCGTGAGGACATCGATCTGCCGATCGAAGAAACCCTTATCGTCGAGTTGTATTCGAAGTAATCGACAGCTTCATCCGAAGATCCATCATAGGAAAAAGCGTTTGCTTTTTCTGCATCATACAAGGAGGGTTTTGAATGATTGAGATTGAGAAGCCCAGAATCGAGGCGCTGGATCTCGCGGCCGACGGTACCTACGGCAAATTCGTGCTGGAACCGTTGGAGCGCGGATATGGAACGACGCTCGGCAACAGTCTGCGGCGCGTGCTGCTCTCCTCGTTGCCCGGTGTGGCTGTAACGTCCATCAAGATCGATGGCATCCTGCATGAGTTTTCCACTATCGAAGGCGTGAAAGAGGATGTCACCGAGATCGTTTTGAACATCAAGGGTCTGACCGCGAAGATTCACGGCGACGGCCCGAAGGTGGTCTACATTGAAGCCGAGGAACCCGGCGAAGTCACCGCAGCCTCCATCAAGTGCGACAGCGAAGTGGAGATCCTGCAACCCGATATGCACATTGCCACGGTTGGCGAAGGCGGCCATCTCTTTATGGAGATCACGCTGGACAAGGGCCGCGGTTACGTGCCGGCGGAGCGCAACAAGCAATTGCTCGCTCCCGTTATCGGCGTGATCCCCGTCGATTCCATCTACACCCCCGTGTTGAAGGTCAACTACACCGTGGAAAACACGCGTGTCGGCCAGATCACGGACTACGACAAGCTCACGCTTGAGGTGTGGACCAACGGCGTTATCTCCGCGCAGGAAGCGGTCTCGCTCGGTGCGAAAGTGCTGACCGAGCACCTCAACCTGTTCGTGGATCTGTCCGGCGAAGCCTATGCAGGCGACATCATGGTCGTAAAGGACGATAAGGGCAACCAGAAGGTACTCGAAATGACGATCGAAGAACTCGATCTGTCGGTGCGTTCCTTCAACTGCCTGAAGCGTGCGGGCATCAACACCGTCGAAGACCTCATCAACAAGACGGAGGACGAGATGATGAAGGTGCGCAACCTCGGCCGCAAATCGCTGGAAGAGGTCATCAACAAGTTGGCGTCGCTCGGTTTTACCCTGCGCGACAACGACGAATAAGCCTCGAACACGGAAAATCAACGAATAGCAATTTACGTTCTTCCATTTAGAAGAAAAGGAGTGACTTAACATGCCCGGAACCAGAAAGCTCGGTAGACCGACTGCTTCGCGTATGGCGATGCTGCGGGCAATGGTGACGTTCCTGCTGGAAAAGGGTCGTATCGAAACGACCGTTACCCGTGCCAAGGATGTGCGCGCCATGGCTGAGAAAATGATCACGATCGCCAAAGATCCGACTCTGGCGAACAAGCGCCGCGTGTTTGCGTTTGTCACCAAAGAGGCAGTGGCGAAGAAACTGTTTGACGAGATCGCCCCGAAGTATGCAGAGCAGAACGGCGGTTACACCCGTATCATCAAGACGGGTGCGCGCCGCGGTGACGCTGCGGAAATGGCGATCATCGAACTCATCTGATCGTATCACCAATAAAAACAAGGCAAGCGTTTCGCTTGCCTTGTTTTTTTGTGCCGCCCGCCGTCGAAACGCACGCACCCCACGGACGCGCAATGCGCGCCCCTACGGTTGGTACACGACACGAACCGTGCGGTAGGGGCGGCAATCTGCCGCCCGCATTTTGTGGGTCGCATACCCACGCGGACGCTTCGTGAAGCGCCCCTACCGCACGGTTTCAAAACGGCGCACCGCCCGCCCACAACGCAAACGACCCTTTTGCCCTTGTGTCTGCAATTTGCACACACCACAATGTCTTGTGTCTTTGGGCAACTTTTACATATTGCGCAAAATTTGCATAGTCAAAACGTCCAAAAAACCTTGTCGCGAGATATGAAAACCGCCAAAATTATACCTGTTCTTTATAAAAATCTTGAAAAAGAGACGTAAATGTAGTATGATAGAACCAACTCCAAGGCGTTTGGGGCTTTTTTCCGTTCGTCTTGCGGTAAAAATTATGAGAAAGGAAGAAACACAATGGCAAAGAAGATCCTCTCTTGGGTTCTTGTTCTGTCCCTGCTTTTGACCTGTTTCAGCGGCATTGCACTGGTCACGGCGGCAGAAGAAGTGACCCTGCCCGATCCGTTCGGGTATTTCGACTTCGCCGGTGAAGAGGGTGCGACCCGAATCACCTCCGGCGTCGTGCGTTACATTACGAAGAATGAGGAGGGGGCGTTCGTTGAGACCGTCGACGGCATCACGGGCGGTGTCGCGATCGGCGATACCGGTCTCTACGGTTACTCTCCCGATGACGATAACGAAGGCTTGTACTTCGGCGGCGCGTTGCTGAACGCCCTGCCGGAGGAGACGGCGGTCGTGTTCGCCATCGAATACTACGTCACCGGCGAGGAAGCGCTGACCGGCGCCCCCTTGTACGTGGACACGGGCCTTACGGGCGGCCTGCGTGAATACGCGATCGTCCCCGCGGGTCAAGGCGTTGCGCTGTATGCAATGACCAAAGAGACCGTGGCCGCTATCCGTGCAAATGAGAACGGCGGCGACATGCGTCTGCGCATTAAGTGGCATCAGACCGGTCTCGGCACCCTGTTCGTCACGGGCGTGAAGATCCTGGATGCGACCTACGCAGGCGTTTCCACGGCGAACGAGTACTACGATTTCGGTAACGTGGGTGCTTGCCCCTACTATCCCGAAACCTTGGCAATCTCCGTGAACCAGATGGGCGTGCAGGATGCGGAGCAGAGTGCCACTTATCCCGACGTACCGAATCTGTATCGCTACTTCAAGGTGTACGGCGACTCGCTCTACACCGCAGAAGAACTTGGTAACAAGCCGGTGTACGTGAAGTTCTACACCAATGCGGGTTACGAAAACACCACCGTCGCCATCAACACCTACCAGACCTATGGTGCGTTGAAGACGGACGGCAGCATGGCCGCCACCCACAGCGCATTGGTTAAGGATGCGGCCGGTGCAACCGCCACCATCATCAACGGTGTCGGCGGCGTTCTCATCCCCGCTACCTGCTTTAAGAACGGTGCAGGCTCCGGCTCCTTCCGTGTGTGGTACACCGAAATGCCGAAGATCGCGCGTGTGGAAGTGTACGATATCGAAACCTACTGCGCAAAGGCGGACGCCGATGCGGACGTCGTGGCAGAGTTGCACGCGGCGATGGGCGCGAGCAATACCGGCCTCGAGGGTAAGACCGAAGACGGCAAGCGCGTGTTCACCTGCGCGACCTGCGGCGAGTACGTGAAGGACGCTTCGGTCTATGCGAAGCTGGACTTCACCACCGGCACGAAGGTTGCTACCGCGATGAAGTCGTGGGAAGATGCGTTCCCGATCGAACTGATCCCGAACACCGAAGTGTACGGTCTGAAGATGGCGGTGCACAACTCGAGCTTTGTGTTCGATCTGACCGGCGACTTCGGTTTCACCGCGGCGGATATCGAAGCGGGCACCGAACTCGCGATCACCTATGAGTACTATCTCGAAGACGGTTGGGCGATCGACCACCGTTTGACGCTGGGCGGCAACCCGAACAGCCCCTATCTCGGTCTGTACGGTGCGTTCAATAACAACACTTACGACTGCTTGCCGGTCAACCGCCAGAGTCCGCTGACGACGGGCCAGCTTGCCATTGCCACCTTTACGGTTGGTGCTAACTCCAACTACAGCGTGGTGAACGGCGGTCACATCGGCAACCAGGTGCAGGCGGAAGCGAACTCCACCCACAACACGAAGGACACCGCATTGCAGCTCGTGACCGGCGGCGACTTCCGCGTCTATGCGTGGAACAACGATACCGAAGGCACGGCAAACTGTGCGGTGTACCTGAAGTCCATCACCATCCACGCGGCGGACGAACTGCTGATGGATGCGGATGCGGACTACCTGTTCCGTGAGCCCGTGGCGCTCAACCCGGTGTACTATCCTGACTATGCGTACACCGCGTCGAAGGGTCTGACCTTGAACCTCGAGGCTCCGAACCCCTACGAATTCTATGCGGAAGATACCGAAAAACTGTATCCCCGCTTCAACTACGGCTATCTGCAGGTCACCGGTAATCATCAGGGCACCGCGGGCGAGCCGAAGCCGGTCGAGATGCGCATCACCCTGAAAGAGGGCGCCAGCATCGAAAAGCTGTACTTCCAGTATCAGAAGGCGGCGACCGACACCGAAGAGATCGCGGGCGACGAGCGCTGGAGTGCGTCTCAGTACGCCTACTTCGATGAGAACGGCACCGCTGTGGTGGAACTGCAGGATGCCGTGTTGGTGAACGGCCTGAACGGCGGTTCTTCCATCCGTTTCCGTGACACCCACTATGAGTTGGTGGACGGCGAGTACGTCATCAACGAAAAAGACGATATCGACAACATCGCCTCCATCATCCTGACGGAAGGCTGTGCGCACGAGAACTCTCATCGCGAAGGCGAGATCAAGCCGACCACCACGACGGGCGGTTTCTCCGGCGACCTCATCTGCGACGATTGCGGTAAGACCCTGGAAGTGGGTCGTGAATTGCCCGTGCAGGTGAACGGCGCGCAGATCAACTTCAACAATGCCGAAGGCGCAGAGACGATCGGTATCAATACGCTGACGGGTGCGAACCGCAGCGATCTCACTCCCGTGCAGATCCCCGGTACCGATGCCTACGGTCTGGCGGTGAACACGCACAACAGCGGCATTACTTTCAGCCTCAATGCGGATGAATTCCCGATCGATGAGGCAGACCTGTTGAACGGCACCGAGATCGCTGTTTCGGTCGAATACTATATGCCGACGGGTCACAACAACGATACCCGTATCGCGTTCATTACCGCGGGCTCCAAGAACCTCGCCTTCTACGGCGGTTGGAGCGGCACTTGCTGGGATTCCGCCTGCATCAACACCGCCTCGGGCCTGACCCGTGACGCGCTGGCTGTCGGTGCGTTCAAGGTCGGCAAGGACGTCACGTACAACTGCCCCGCGGGTCAGTTCAGTGCGGCGGATAAGATCACCGAGCCGGTGGATGTTGAAACGCTGACCTTTGCGAAAGCATTGGCGAACGGCCAGGAATTCACCCTCTACGTCTGGGGCAACCAGATCGGTGAAGATCTGCCGGTCTACATCAAGTCCATCACCATCCACAACGGGGACGACCTGACTGCTCCCTCTGTGGAAGATGCGGATTACATTATCTTCGACAAAGCGGTCGACCCCGTGTACTATCCGCAGTACGTGACCACTATCACGAACGGTATCAGCTACAAGGAAGGTGCGGCGGAGTACTATCCGGAAGATACCGCTCAGGAATACGTCCGCTTTAACTACGGTTACGTCACCGTTACGGGTAACACCAAGACGAGCGGCGCTGTGGCGAAGGACGTGGCGATCCGCGTCATCCGCAAGGAAGGTAGCACCGTTCCGATGGTGGAACTGCAGTATCAGGTGGGCGAAGGTGCCACTTGGAGCGCCATGAAGCAGCTCGTGTTCGACGAGAACGGCGTAGCGGAGATCCGCGTGAATGATGCGGTGTTCCAGAACCAGTTGAACGGTGCCTCCTCCATCCGTTTCCGCGACACTATGTACGTGCAGGTCAAGACGACCGATGCCGAAACCGGCGAAGAAGTCATCACCTACAACCTCAAGGAAGGCGACGAGCTTTCCGCGATCGCGGCGATCGAACTCTATGAGTTCTGCGCACATCGCAACACCTACACGGAAGGTGCGGTGGATGCCACTGCCGAGGCCAAAGGTTACTCGGGCGACGTCTACTGCTCCGATTGCGGCGAGTTGGTGGAGAGCGGCCACGAGACCATCGCGGCGGCACAGATCGACTTCAACAATGCCCAAGCCGCAACCACTGTCGGTATCAATACGCTGACGGGTGTGGGCATCAGCGATCTGACTCCCGTGCAGATCCCCGGTACCGATGCTTACGGTCTGGCGGTGAACAAGCACGACACCGGTATCCGGTTCGCGATCGATCCCGCGATGTTCGATATCAGTGCGGCCGACCTCGCAAACGGTGCTGAGATCGCGATCTCGGTTGAGTATTATGTCCCCGCAGCGTGTGATAACGCCACGCGCATTTCCTTCCTCCCCGGCGGCGGATCCAAGAACTTTGCGCTCTACGGTGCGTGGACCGGCACGGTTTGGGATGCGGTTTGCGTGAACCAGAACTACGGCCTGACCCGTGATGCGCTGAACGTGGCGACCTTCACGATCGGCAAGGATATCACCTATTACGCACCTGCCGGTCAGTTCAGTGCGGCTGACCAGATCACCGAGCCGGTGAATGTGGAGACCTTGACCTTTGCGAACAACTTGGCGAGCGGCAACACCATCACGCTGTATGCGTGGGGCAGCCAGTTGACGGGCGGTGAGACCGGTTCCGCCGTGTACATCAAGTCCATCACGGTGAGTACCGCGAGCGTGCTGGATACTCCTGCGGTAGAGGACGGTGCGGAATACATCCTCTACGATCAGGTTATCAGCCCTGTGTACTATCCGCAGTACACGCAGAACCTGAGCAACGGTCTCTCGATGAGCACCGAATTGACCGAGTGGTATGCGGACGATACCGATAAAGCGTATCCGCGCTTCAACTACGGTTACGTCAAGGTTTCGAAGTATCTCTCCGAAGACCAGTCGACTCCCGTGGATTACATTCTGCGCCTTACTGCCAAAGACGGTGCGAACATTGAAAAGATCGTTGTGCAGTATCAAAAAGCCGCCGCAAACACCGAAGAGATCGAAGGCGACGAGCGTTGGAGCATGTACTACACCATCGAATTCGTGGATGGCGTGGCAAGCCTGCGTATGGACGATGCGGTGTTCTGCAACGGCCTGAACGGCGCCTCCTCCATCCGTCTGCAAGACGTTCACTACGTACAGGTCAAGACGACCAACGAGATCGTGAACGAGGAGACGGGCGAGGTAACGACCGAAGAAGTCATCACCTACGAACTGCAAAGCAACGACGATCTCGCGAACATTGAGTTGATCGAAGTGTTCCCCGCTCCCTGCGGTCACGAAGAAACCGTTATCGACGGCTACGTGGCTCCCACTTGTGTGGAAGACGGCTTCAGCGGTGACGAGATCTGTGCCAACTGCGGCGAACTTGTTAAGGCGGGCGAAGTCCTCCCGATGGGCGAGCACGTTCCGGGCGAGCGTGTGGGTGCTTGGGACGGCGGCTGTTTGGAAGACAGTTACACCGGTTTCGTCTGCTGCGATATCTGCGGCGAAGTTCTGGAAGAAGATCAAGTTATCCCGGCTCCCGGTGAGCACGCATGGGATGACGGTGTTGTCACCGTCGAACCCACCTATGAAACGGTGGGCGAAATGACCTACACCTGTACCCGTTGCGGTGAGTTCTACACCGAAGAGATCCCGGTGCTGATTCCGTGCGACCATGCGGAAACCGTCGTGGACGGTTACGTGGCTCCCACCTGCGGCACCGAAGGCTTCAGCGGCAAGACGGTTTGTGCGGCTTGCGGCGAAGTGATCGACGAAGGCTCCGTGATCGCTGCTACCGGCGAGCACACATGGGACGAAGGTGTTGTCACCGTCGAACCCACCACCG
>CAZESL010000081.1:0-10722 GCA_964515215.1 uncultured Eubacteriales bacterium | reverse complement strand
GTGCAACCGATTTAAATAAAAGTTCACCTTTAGGTTTTTTACCGCATACGCATACCCCTCTCGAAAAATATTATGCCACATTTCCTTACCATTTTCAATAGATTTTCAAAAATGGTAAATAGAAATTTGCAAATTAGTTGTATTTGTCAGTTTTGTGATAGAATTATGCCCGCCGGAATATTGCTGCTCCTACGGGCAAGATAATAGGCGGTTCATAGTAAATCCTCCGTGATTTCAAGTTTTGAGGCAGAAAAAGAACGATGCTGAGTCTTTCTACTCGGCATCGTTCTTTTCGTAGCTGTTTTCCGATCCTGTAGGACAGATGCCGTAAAATTGTGTTTTTTACGGAATTACTGTCTTATCGGCACATGGGGAAGGGCGACTTTTTTATCTTCTTACATCGGATCGTAGGTGGAATCGGGACGCTTGTTGAGCAGTACCGTCAAGTTACCGTTGCGGGTGCGGATCGCATCGATCATCGCTTTTTCGTCTGCGCCCGGCTTCAAGGTGATATCGTACATCAACTCAAAGAAAGAGCCGAGTTCCACCGTCTTCACACGGGCGAGGGTCGCACGGCGGGTGTAGGTCTTCAACACCTCGTCAAAGGTCTTATCCCAACACATATTCTCGGGCACGGTGATCTTCAACTTGCAACGCGAACGGGTGGTCTGACGGGTGAGGCCGATGAGATAGGACACCACCAAGAACACCACGAACACACCGGTTGCCGCCGCGGCATAGGCGAGCAGTTTCGAACCGCCCGCGAGACCGACCGCCATGGTGAAGACCACACACGCGAGGTCTTTCGGGTCGGCGGCGATGCTGCGGAAACGCACGATGGTGAAGATACCTGCCATGCTCAAAACGCCGATAAAACTGTCCCGCGTGAGGTAGACGAGCATCGCGATAATACCCGGCAACAGGGCGAGCGCCAGCGCGAAGTTCCACGAGAAAGGCTCGTCCCGTTTGGTGAAGGCATACACCGCCGCCGCCACGCCGCCGAACAGGCAACAGAACACGGCAACGATGATGAAGGTCAAAAACGGATGGGATGCCACTGCGCTGGCCTGCCCCGTCACCAACATATTGGCAAGGGCATCGGCAGACGAAGTGGGCGAGGTGGAAAACAGTTCGGCAATCAGATCAAACAGCATAATGGTACCTCCTAATCATTTCGGAATATACATTCCGTGTGCGTAATTGTTGTGTAGGAACTGACGGTACTCGTTACCGTACTTGGAATAACTGATACGGGACAGTTGCAATTTCGAAAAGGTATCCGCCAGCCACAAGGGATAGGCGGTGCTGACCTTCACTTCCATGATGTATTTCTCCCGCGGGAGGATATAGGCGCCGTAGGTCTCGTGATCGAAATCCAGTTCGGTGCGGCGTGCGCGCAGGTTGTAATCGAAGGTGATGCGTAAGTCGTCATCCTGCGGAAGGAAGAAGGCCTGGCGGTCGTAAAACAGAGCGACCTTCGGGACGGGATCCTTTTGGTCGAGTATGTACTGTATCTCCCCGTTGATCTGGCGGTTTTTCTCCGACGTGTCGGGGGGCTCATGGGTCTCAATAAACTGCATGGCCGATGCAAAATCCGTCTTAACGCGCCGTTTGTTCACGCGGCGGTTGATCTTTTTCTTGATCTCAAAGAACAGAGCGGATTGGTTGCCCAGCTCACCGTAACAGCGCAGACGGAGTTTTTCCTTATACCGCGGTTTTTGCAGTGAGTCGCGGATGAACCAATCGTCTTCCGTGTCGAGATACAGGTTGTTTACGAGATAAAACCCGTCGCCCGTACTGTATTTGTCGGGCACCATGTATTCGTACAACTGCTCACGTACGCGGCGGTAGGTGTCTTCGTCCAGCAGGTATTTCTTTTCAAACCGGTTGAAAACCTGTCCCATAGTGCATTCCTTTCTTACAACGCAGAATAGAAGGCATCCAGTGCCGTTTTGCGTTCGGCAAGATAATTCTTCAAATAGGTGACTTGCTTTTCATACGTATCCGCTTGGGCGATGGCAGCGGGTTGTCCGCTGAGTGCCGTGCCGAGGATATCCCAACGGGTAAAGTTGAGTGCTGCGGCATCCCGCAGTTCGGCGGCGGTATCGTCGATCACCTTGCCGATGTCGTTGGTCGCGGTCTTCATTGCCGCCCAGCGGGTACGCAGGATCGCTTTGGCTTCAGGCATTTCAAAGAGATAGGAGAACCAACCGTCTTTACTGTCGTACAGCGGGTGCGCGGTGGCAGAGGCGGTCTCGTTGTGGTTGCCTGCACAGTTGTCCAGATCCCACAGCGGCCCGAGTTTCAACTTGCCGCCCACATCGATGTACATATAGACGCTGCTTTCCATATCCGTGTCGGTGTTGTTCAGGTACTCCATAATGAGATACCAGTTGACGAAGGATTCCACGTCGATCCACTTGGAAACCGTTGCCCAATCGCCCGATTTCAGTGCTTTTGCCGCCGTTTCCACCACCAGTGCGATGTAGGTCACGTGATTGGCGGTGAGGTTTTTGGCGTTGGTGGTGCGCACCGTCAGCCAGTGACCGCCCAGCGCTTCGGAATAGAAGAATACTTCGTTGGTAGCCGCATCGTAAAAGCCGCTTCCCAGTACCGTCCAATTTTTGCGGTCGGCTTCGGTGGTGGTGTTATACAAATGCTTGTCAAACTCCAACAGATAGCCCATCTCGTTCACGGGAACGGTGGGGGAGACGTAGTCGGTAATGTTCACACGGGCGGGTTCGACTTCGATCTTCTCCACCAGTGCGTATACACCTTGGTATTCGCCGTTCAGCCACAAGTCCACGTAAGCGGAGCCCATGGTGAATTCCAGCCCCATCGCTTCGCTCAAATATTCACCCAGACGGTACCGCATCAAGGTGCGGTCGGCGTGCAGAGCGAGCAAGACGTAGTTCTTACTTTCTCGGAGACCGAGCAGAGAATACTTGGTGTCAAACCGCAGGGTGTAGCCCTTTTTGTCGTACGTCCACGTGGTGTTGCCGCGGCCTTTGACCGAACAATCCGCACCCTTCACGGTGGTCTTGGCATCCCCCACCGAGAAGGTGGCGGCTTTGTAATCCACCGTGTTGTCGATGGCGGCATAGCCCGAGGTGGACAGCGAGAAGGATGGCAGACCGCTGCCGATCGTTTCAACGTGTACCGTGACGGTGCGGGTAGAGCCGTTGCCCGCTTTGAGCGTTAGGGTGGCATCTTTGGTCAGGTCCATCACGGTGGAACGGGAGATCAGCACCGCACCGTTATACAGCACGCTGTCGCCGTAGTAGGTAAAGTTGGGTTTGAGTGCCGCAAGATCTGCGTTTGCAGGGAGCAGGGCGGTGATGCGGTCGTCCTCGATATGGCACGCCACGTTGAACGGCAGATCATTGTTATCCGACGTGGTGAACAGGAACCGTCCGAATTGCTTGGTATCCGCTTCGACGGTCACGGCATTATCCTTCGGCGCACGCGCCAACGTAGCGAACGAACTGCCTGCTGCGGCCGTGCCGGGCAGGAGACCTGCGGGAACAACGGGCGCGTCCGTGTCGGGCGTTGTCGTTGTACCGATTGTTGTGTTGGTCATCGAAGTGGTGCCGTCGTTACCGATGGTGACGGACGTGGTCGTACTGCCGCCGCCCTGCAGATTCGACGTAGTCGGGTCTGCACCGTTTTTGGTGGTGTTGGTGCCCGTAGTGGTATTGTTCGTCGTACTGCCGTTATTCGTCGTGGTCGCACCGTCCACAGTAGTGCCGTTCGACGATGTCACGCTCGTCGAATGATCGGTCGTATTGGAAGAATTGTCGGTAGTGGTATCCTGCGTGTCGGTCGTTGTAGCGGTGCCGTTTATCGATGCACCGTTTTGCGTTGTGGTGGATACATTGCCTTGCACGGCGGTCGTATTGGCAGGGGGATCATCGCCTTGCGGTTTACAGCCGACCAAAAGCGTAAGAAGACAGGCGATAACGGCAAATATCGCGGTAATACGAGTAAGCACAATGACACCTCCGAACGTTCATATTTAATGCATGAATACTTTATCATAAAGAACAGCTTTCTGTCAATAGCCGTTTGCGCGTGAGAACTACACAGTTATTCCAAAAAAAATTGGTTTTTCCTAAAAAATGCGTGACAAGGGCGGGATTTTATGATATACTGTCCTTGCAAAGAGGCGAAGTGCCTCTTTGAAGATCGATCAAAGGAGATGTATGCAGAATGAAACTACGAAACAGTATGCGGAAAGCCTTGGCGCTGATGACGGCGTTTGTGCTGCTTTTGAGTCTCGTACCGTTCACGGCGGCGGCAGAGAGTATGGTGGCAACGCTGGAGTTGGACACGCCGCTTACGGTGTCGGGTACATACGAAGACCCTGCTCTGTTGTATTTTACACCGGAGGAGACGGCGCTTTACGTATGTTGGTCGTCCGGTGTGGATTGCGATCCGCAGTTTACGTTGTTCGAAGATGAAACGGACGAGGAGATCGACTATTACGACGATGCGGAGGATCTGCAATTCCGTATGGTACGGGAACTGACGGCGGGCGTGACCTACCGTTTGGAGATGGACGCACGTTCCGATGCGGATCCTTTCACCGTGACCATTCGCAAGGGCATCGTGCCGACGGCGGTGGAGATCCTCGGTGCGGAAGACGGCGTGTTGAACGTGACGTTGGATAATGAGTATCGCACGGTCGACGTGGCTGTCACGCCCGCTGATGCGGACTATATACTGTCTCTGGAGTGGGAAGATTCCTCGTTCGGTGAAACGTACGATGAGGAGTTCCGCGTGCATAAGGCAGGCGAATGCACGCTGACCGCGACAGTGTCGGGCGGCGCGAGCGATGCGGTGACCGTGAAGTCGGTGTTGCCCCCTGCGGCGACGGCGGGTGACAATACCGTCCTGTGGGAAGAGAATGAATACGGTGAAGCAGTGCAGGCGTTTCTCTTTACGGCGGAAGAAACGGCGGAGTACGCGTTTGCCCTGTCGGGCGGCGACCTTTTGGAATACCGCCGTTTGGCTTTGTACACGTTGATGGATGACGGATTATACTACGGCGGTGAAGTGAGTGGCTACGACGATCCGCTGTGTTTGTATGCGGCGTTGGAAGCGGGCAAAAACTATGTCGTTAAGTTGATATGCAACTACGCTATGGAAGAAACGGCGGTGTTGACGGTCAGCAAAACGGTGCCTGCGACGGGAATGTCCTTCGCCGAGGGTGACGCTGCCGAAGTGTTCTACGGTGACGTCGAGTATTTCAGTCTTACTCCCGTGTTTGCGCCGATCCTGGCTTCGCGTGAGGAGATCACGTGGGAGTCTTCGGACGAAGAGGTTGCCGTTGTGGAGGACGGTGACGTGACGGTGATCGGCATGGGCACCGCAACCATTACGGCGGAAAGTGAAAGCGGTCTTACGGCGACGTTTGCGTTGACGGTAAGGGAGCCGGAAGCGATCGTGCTCGATACGGACTATACCTTTGAGGGTACGGAGATCTCCGTCTACGGGCACTATACCTTCACCCCGACGGAAACGGCGTTCTACAACGTATGGTTCGATTATACCGGGTACGCTGCGATGGTAGCGGTGTTGGAAGGCGAAGAAGCGATTTATACGGGCTCGCAACCGATCAGAACGGTTGAACTGACAGCGGATGTGACCTACGACGTGATCGTGATGACGGAAGTCGGTGAGACCGCTACCCTGCGATTGCAAAAAACGCCCGCGGCCGAGGGGATCGAGTTGGGTGACGACTTCTCCGTCGAGATCACGGATTGGTCGTGGTTGGAGTATGAACTGTTGCCGGAAGGGGCGCTGGATACCGCCATTACCTTTACTTCTTCAGACGAATCGGTGCTGCTGGTGGACGAATACGGCGATTTGACTCCCGTGGCACCCGGCACCGCTACGATTACGGCTACGCTTGAAAACGGGGTGTCCGATACCGTTACCGTGACGGTGAAAGAACCGCTCGAGTGGAACGGCGTCGGAACCAAGCACGTTATTTTGAATCCGATCAACCCCGAAAAGGTGTATCGCCTGACGGTGGAAGAAGACGGTTGGTACGAGTTTACGACCGACGGCAGTTGCAACGCGGAGTTGGTGCTGTTTGTCCAAGAAGAGGAAGGTGTTTGGGATATCGGTGATGCCGAAAGTGAAGGCGGTGAGCCGCTCTCCTTGATCGTCGAACTCTTTGCCGACGAGGTATATTACGTGGCGATCGATGCTGACGAAGAGTTGGTTGCGTTTGACGTGACGTTGCAAGCCTGTGAAGCACCGGACGATTCGGTGGTAGAGCAGCCGGAAGAAGGCATCGTGTTGCTGGATACGACCATCGCGGCAACGGTGGGTGACGGCGTTTGCCCGGATTACCGTATTGCAGAAATGGAGAATATCTGGGAAGCACGTATCGAAGACGAGACCGTCGTGAAGGAGATTGACGGTATGCTGATTGCCGTGGGTGTCGGCACCACGACGGTAACGCTCGTGACCGATCTTGACAACACGGCAGAGTTCACCGTCACCGTGACTGCGGCAGACGTAATTGCGCTCGACGAGCCGCAAACGATCGTATTGGACGGCGGCATCTTGGGACAAGGGTTTGCGTTTACGCCCGCAACGAGCGGTGAATATGTGTTCTACACCGATGGTGACGAGGATACGATCGTTTACCTGTACGACGACGAGTTTAACGAGATCAATTGGGACGATGACAGTGCCGCCGATTACAATGCGTGGTTGCCTGAGACGCTCACGGCAGGTGAGACCTATTACGTTCTGTTTATGTTGTATGACGGACAATATGGCGATCCGTTCACGGGTGCGGTCGCTGTTCCCGTTCCCGCCACGTCGCTTGAGGTCGTACCCGACGTAGACGACTATCTCTTCTTCGAAGACGGTGTGTACTTCGTGGAGAAGGATCGGTATGTCGAATTTGAAGTGCAATTCGGGCCGAGCGGTGCAGCGATTTCGGAATGGCTTTTCAGTGAGACAGATAATGAAGACGTTGTCGCGACGGACGGTTACGACTACGTATATGCCGTAGAACGCGGTGCGGCAACGATTACCTTTACCAGCGAGAACGGGCTTACCGCGACGGTGAAGTTGCAGGTCATCGAGCCCCTGCTCGGTGACGTGAACACCGACGGTGTACTGGACGCGGCAGATGCGGCACTGCTGCTCGCGCATCTGCAGGGCAAGAAGGACATCGGCCGCCGTCAGTACTTTGCGCAGATGAACGACGATGAAGCGATCGATATGACCGACTACATCCTGCTTCTGAAGAGCATCGACAGTACGGAATTCCCCGGTGTGGGTGACGTGAACGGCGACGGTAAGACCGATTCTACCGATGCCCGTCTGGTACTGCAGTATGCGGTGAAGAAGATCGATGGGTCGGCGATCGCGCTGGCGACGGCGGACGTGGACGGCAACGGTAAGGTAGACTCCACCGATGCGCGTTTGATCCTGCAGTACGCTGTGAAGAAGATCACGCAGTTCCCCATTGCGAAGTAAACCAATGAAAAGCCACCCGCTGTACAGCGGGTGGTCATAGGGATAAAAATGGAGAGGATGCACATTGGATATGCATTCTCTCCATTTGTTATTGCAGGAATTTCGGTAGAGCATTTATAGGGACGGGCGTCCTCGACCGTCCGTTTTGCAAACACATAATGCGCTACACAATCTGCAGAAACGCTTTATATAATATTCTGCCAGCGATGTTGTTTGAAAATCGTAAAACGATTTTCAAACAACGAGAAGATAAGCGTTTCAAACATTTTCCAGTGTCGATTCGCGCTTATGTCGCGCGGGCAGCCGTTTTCTTTGAAAGAAAACGGCGAAAAGAACACGGGGAACCTTCCGACTACCGTTTGCGGTACCCGAAGTTCGCTTTTTCGCTATCGCTCGGCGAACTTCGACCGCGACACTCGCTTATTGCTCGCTGTATCCGCCACCGGCGGCGCTCGCAAACGCGACCCCGTACCCCTCCATCGGCCAAAGGGTCTGCCCGACCCTTTGGAATCCCATCGACTTGTGTGCAACCTAAAGGTTTCTGTGGAACTCTCTCCTAATCCCTAACCGCAACTCACCTACGGGTGTTTTTTCTTTAGGGTGAGCAGTCAAACCCGAACCCTACGCTTATATCCGAAATATCCGTGCCAGTCGTGGATGTACCGCCAACATATACCATTCCCACAAGCGGGAAAGGCATAAGTCATACAGCAAAAAGGTCACGTTGCCGAGTGCCAACAGCAAAAGCGGCATATTGACACCGAACAGTTCGAACGAGTTTTCTTCCAATCCGAACAGATGGAGCATCAGCCAGTAAGCCGCCACCACCGCCGCGTTAAATAACAGGAATTTGATCGGCCACGCGAACAGATGCGGCAGAGGATCGAGCGACAGTTTCAAAAGGGGATAGTACCCGAGAAACGCCACGAACAGGATCTTGGCTTCCATCGAGGGGGTGAGTAATACATTCAGCACCGCCACCGCCGCAAAGGAAAGCCAGCCCCACCGCCGTCCCGTTTCCATCGCCACGGGCACGAGCAACAGCCCTGCCACGGCGGGAAGTGCAAAGGTGGCATACGGGAACACGGTACCGAGCAGACACACGACGGCAAGCGAGCCGAACACCCCGCCGAGTGCCACTTTACCACTGGTTTTCACCGAGATACCCCCTTATCAGCAACAGTGAATGAGGTCGCCGCCCATACACTCACAGCAGCAGTCCGCGCATATGAGGGTGTTACACACGTCACAGGCGTTGCAACCGCCGCCGACGGGGGTGGTGGTGTAGGTGCCCGTCTGCCGCCCGCGGGACATCTGGTTGTACGCCGCGCGGTATTCCGCGTTGGTCGGGTCCATACGGCAGGCGGTGGAAAAATGCTGGAAGGCATCCTCCAGCCAACCGCGCTTATACAGCACGCTGCCTTTCAAAAAATGCCATTCCGCATCCCGCGTCACGGCGGGAATGCCGTTCAAGAGGGTGTCGGCATCCTCAATGCGCCCTTCACTCACCATACGGCGAATATCGGCGTATCGACTGCCGCGGCCGTAACTGTTGTTGCCGGCGCCGCCCTCTTTGCGCATACGCACGATGGTGTCGTACGCTTCGTTGATCTCCTGCATCTTCTCCTGCGCGAGATCCGAGAGCGGGTTGTCGCCGTACTGGTCGGGGTGGTACTTGCGTGCCATTTCGCGGTAGGCGGCTTTGACTTGGTCGTCGGTCGCATCGGGCGAGATGCCGAGAATCTTATACGGATCGTTCATATCGTGTTACCTCTCTTTGCCGTTCGGCGCGGTCACCCGCGCGATCGCGGCGGGCATACCGTAACGTAGAATATTTTGTAAGATCTCATCGAATTGATGGCGGGTGAGCAGATGATACGCGGTGAGACACTCTGCCAGTGAGGAGTTGAGTGCTTCCCGCATACGGGTGCGGGGTTTCTCGCCGTTTTCATCGGGTGGGAACGGGTTGAACCCGTCGCTTTTGCGGTCACTCTCCCAATCGTCGGCGGCATCCGCCAAATAGATCCACCGCCCGAGACAGTAACCGAAGCGGGCGCGTGCGTCACGTTCTTCACCCGCGGAATCCCGCGCCGTCAACGCTGCCATCAGGGTGGCGGTCGGGTGTGCCGCCGCGTCGAGCGAGCCGCCCTCGCGTTCCGCCGCTTGTTGTGCTTCGTAATACGCCGCCATACTTGCCGCTACCGCGGGATCTAACCGTGCGGCACGCCGTTTCATCGGCGATACCAGCCACAACAGCGGACGGCGGGTGAAACGCTTTAAAAAGCGTTCGTCCGCTACGTCGTCCTTCAATTTGTAGTAGGAGAGCAACACCGCCGCATCCGCCGCAAAGGCAAGTGCATCGTCCCCGTGGCAACGGCGGCATTTTTTTAAGGGGTTAAACGGGCACCGCCCTTTCGAAAACGCGACGGGTGTGTCGGACAGCGCCATGTGGAAAAGTGCCAGCACGGTGAAATCGTAATTGAGCAGAAAACGGGCACCCACACCGTACCGCTTGCCGAGCGCACGGCACAGCGAGCAATACGCCCCACGGTAGTCTTCCCATTCCCGCACCTTCAATTCGGGCTGAAACACCCGCACGTAACCGAACACATTCTCACACCCTTCATAACGCTGTTAGCATACTATATTTTTTGTTTTCGTGTGTGAAAGAATTGTAAATTTACAGCATATGTCAAAAATAACAAAAAAATTCAACGTTCAGTAAAAATATTGACAAAATAATAGGCGTTGTGTACAATGGTTGTGACGAACAGCATTGGATCTGTTTGTTAAAAGAACTAAGGGGGTGGATGACATGTGGATGTAACAGATCGTTGGGCAGGCGGCTGTTTTTTCGCTTGCACAAGCCACATAAGTTTGGATGTTTGAAATTAATCCAAATCGACTGCAAGGAGGTTGAGACTATGAAAAATATTTGAAAAACTCTAGCATTGGTTACTCTGATTCTTTTTACATTTGCCTCATCCACTTACAGTAGTGGATACGCAAACGACATAGCACGAACCGATGATGAAGCATATTTTGTTGAAAAACCGACCGTACAGGATGACGACGATTGTTACTTCATATACTGGGATACAAAGGAACTCGCTTGGTTTAACCAAAGTTTCGATGCTAAAAGCTGTTCGGAAGGATATTTATATGTTAGGCTGGCGGGAGTTGAACTATTTGCGGTTTCTGCCGCGCCTTTATTCACGC
>CAZESL010000080.1:0-10926 GCA_964515215.1 uncultured Eubacteriales bacterium | reverse complement strand
CAAGGAACGGATATCATTGAAAAACGACAAGTTTCTGTCGAAACTTGTCGTTTTTTCTTGGTGCGGATAAGAGGACTTGAACCTCCACCGAGTTGCCCCGATTAGAACCTGAATCTAACGCGTCTGCCAATTCCGCCATATCCGCATATTTGCTGCCGCTGTTGCGGCGACAAGTGACATTATAGCGAACGTACAACGAAATGTCAAGAGGTTTTTTGAAAAATATTTTATTTTTTTAGCCTGTCAGTTTACGGCGTAACTCCCGCAAGATCACTCGCTCGCGGCGTGAAACCTGTACCTGTGTCATACCGAGTGCTTCAGCGGTGACTTGTTGGGTACTGCGACGCAGATACCGCCACTCGATCAGATTACGATCGCGCTCGTCCAATTCCGAAAGCACCTGCCGCAATGCCAAGCGGTCGGTGATCTGTTCCTCGGGCGGCGGAACGGGCAGATCGATCTGATCCCCTTCGTCACTGTCGTCCTCCCAACGGGTCAGCGACAGCGGCGGCAGTGACGCGCCAAGCGCCTGTGCCGCCTGTGCGGTCTCCACCCCCAAAAACTCTGCTAACTCTTGTATCTGCGGTTCACGCCCGTTTTCTGCAACATATCGATCCCGTTCACGCACAGCACGGACGGAGAGTTCTTTGAGTGTACGCCCCACCTTGACCGCACCGCCGTCACGAAACAACCGTCGTATCTCCCCCAGGATCACGGGTACCGCATACGTAGACAGGCGCAGGCCGCGCTCTTCCTCAAAGCCGTCCACGGCTTTGACCAATCCCACGCACCCCGCCTGCACCAGATCCTCGTACTCCACGCCGCGCCCGATAAAACGGCGGGCACACGCGTGCACGAGCCCCATATTGTCACAGACGGTTCGATCTCGATCCGTCACGACGGCTCACCTTTGCCTATGTACTTTTCCAGTGTGACCACCGTACCGCTCCCCTCTTTGGAACGCACCGTCACCTTATCACACAGGCTTTCCATCACCGAAAAGCCCAGACCCGAACGCTCCTCACCGCCTGTGGTAAATAACGGCTCACGCGCTTTATCCACATCGGGAATACCGCACCCGCGGTCCTGTATACGTATGACCACCCGTCCGTTTGTGTAGATACGTGCCGTGAGGATGATCTCCCCTACCTTTCCCGCGTAGGCATGCACGATGCAATTGGTAACTGCTTCAGAGACTGCTGTGCGCACATCCACCAATTCATCCACCCGCGGATCCATCTGCGCCACAAACGCCGCCACCACCGATCGTGCCAAGCTCTCGTTAGCCGAGATCCCCGGCAGGATGAGTTTGATCTCATTTTCCGCTTTTACGCGCATTTGTCTGTTCCTCCTTTCCCCAAATATCCAGCGAGTCCAACCCCGCCATACGCATCATCTGTCGCACGCGTTCACCCGCGCCGCTGACAAGCAGTGTACCGCCTGTAAGACGTACAAGGCGGTAGCGCCCCATTATCAACCCAACACCCGAACTGTCCATAAACGTAACTCCTCCGAAATCCATGCGCAAACATTTCGGTTGCAAACGCTCCACCGCAGCGTCGATCTGCTCGCGCAACATCCCTGCCGTGTGGTGATCCAATTCACCCGACAGCCGCGCTACAAGCTCTCGCTCCCGACTTTCCAGCTCTACTGCCATATTCCTCGTCCTTTCACATAAAAAAGCCTCTATCCAAAAGGATAAAGGCTTTGGTTTGCAAAGATACGCGAAACGCGCTGTCGTTTTTTTATTTGTTCTCACACGTTGCGGCGAAAGCACACGCAAGCGGACGAATAGCCGCAGCAGTATAAAACGAACCGCCCGCAAACAGCGGTGCATCTTCTGCAAGAGTACGTGCCGTCTCCCACGCCGTACGCGGCGACGGCACGGCGTACACCTCGCATGCCCCTGCCGCTGTAAACTGCGCCGCCAGCTCCTCCGCCGAAAGCGCTCGCTCCGACGGCGGCGTACAGCACACCACCCGTGCCGCATGCGGTGCCAACAGTGCCGCACAAGCGGCGGTATCTTTGTCGCGCAGCATACCGTACAACAAGGTGGGACGCACACCGCTTACATCCGCTATTTTCCGCAACACAGCCGTCGTTTCCCGAACACCGTGCGGATTGTGCGCACCGTCCAACACGATAAGCGGTGCACGGCAGACTACCTCTTGCCGACAGGGTAACGTCGCCATTGCAAGACCTTGGCGACAGGTTTCTTCATGTACTTCAAAACCGCAAGCGCCGAGCATCCGCACCGTTTCCAGTGCGGTAAGCGCATTCTCCGCTTGAAAAGCACCGCCGAGCGGTACGGTATACTCTGTATCCCCCAAAGAAAAGTGCGTTTCACCCACACGAGAATCCAACAAGGTCGCCGCCGAACCGCTCGGCATATGCACCGTAAGCCCCTGTTCTGCCGCCGTTTCGTACAAAACCGCCAGTGCATCTACCGACTGGGCGGGTGAAGTGACCACAGCGCACGGCGCTTTGATGATCCCGATTTTTTGACGGGCGATCGCCTCCACGGTATCCCCCAAAAAGGCGGCATGATCCATCGCAATAGGAGTAAACACCGCGGCAAGCGGCGGCGGACACACGTTGGTGGCATCTTCCGCCCCGCCCATACCGCATTCCAACACACAGATATCCACCCGCTCTTCGGCAAAACAGGTAAACGCCGCCGCAGTGAGCAGTTCAAACTCCGTGAGTTTTTCCGCTTCCTCCAGCGTATCCTGTATCTCCGCCCATTGGGTGATAAGAGCGGCAAATCGCTCACGGGAAATACCTTCACCGTCTAACGTGACGGTATCGCAGATCCCCGTCACGGACGGCGAAGAGTAAAGTCCCACACGGTATCCCGCCGCCGTCAGTATACATTGCACCATTCGTGCGACCGAGCCTTTTCCGTTGGTGCCCGCCACGTGCACCACACGTAAACGACGGTGCGGATCCCCCGCCAATGCCAATGCACGCCGCAAGCGATCAAGTCCGAGCCGTATACCGCCCGCTCGCAATGCTTCACAATACGCTAACGCTTCTCCGTACGTCATAGAATTTCCTTTCCGTGCAAAAAATGGGAACTGCTTCATACAGTTCCCAAATTTTTAAAACAGATCTTCCAACGAGACGGTAGAGGGAGCCTCTGCCTCATCCGTCACCTGTTCGTCCGTGTTCTCCTCTGTTACTGCGGCTTCCTCGGCAACATCTTCCGCCTTCGGTGTCTTCACCAATCCCCAACGCGGGAAAGCAAACAAATAGATGCACAGCAGTACGATCGCCAGCACCACAAACAAGCCGCCGACGATAATACATGCTAACGCGGTACCGTCGGGATACGGCGATTGTACTTTTTCGAGCACCTCCACCTCGACCTCTTCATAGTAGATCGTGGTGTTTGTAATGATCTCGGTTTGAGTGACATCACCTTCCATCGTAGCCGTGGTACTGTCTGCCGACACGGCAAACGCCCCTGTTACTGACAAGCACACACACAGCAAAAGCGCGATCCACTGTTTCATCCTGTTACTCCCTTTCATCAATAGTCACCCAAAAACACCCGCCGTACAAACACGGAACGGCGCATAAATGCCACCGTGATCAGCGAAAGCAACCACACCAGTGCGGGTGCAAACAGTATGGAAATAATACCGGGTATCACGTACACGAGCGGTTGAAGCAACAGCGCAAACAACCCGTGCAGGATATACATGCCGAACGAGAATTGCGCCATCGGACCGATCCACGGGGTAAATACCGTTTCGCGGTTGAATTCGCGACAGGCTACGAATGCCGCCGCCGCCATAGCCGCAATATTCGGCATAAAGCCCTGATACATCACCATATTGGCCGTACCCGCCCCCTTGGTAAGCAATGCCGTAGCAATGGCGGTAAGCACACCGAGAACACCGTACGTGATCACCATATACAGCGTTTTGGCACGCCGCTCGGTAGTAGCAAGCATCCAGCCGAGCAGTACGTAACCCAGATATCCGCCAAGCACGTTCGCGCTGGAATACGACGCCAATGCCAACTCAGGCAGAACACTGCGCGAAGAAAGCGCAGGAATAAGCAAACTGTAGAAGACCCACAGCCCCAACGCAAAACGCAAAAGTTCACGCGGCGCGTGTTCCACCAGCAGACGCAGGAAGGGCAACAGTAAATATATTGCCAACAGTAGATATAACATCCACAAATGCGAAGAAACGGGTGTACTCACCACCGAAAGCAAGGCATCCAACGGGACTACGTTTTCTCCGACCAATCCTTGCCACAGATACCGCACCACCAAAAAGATGACCGACCATACCGCGAGCGTAGACAGCATCGGCAACACGCGATGACGCCACACTTCTTTCAGCGAAGCGGATTCGGGTTTATCCAAGAGCAGTGCTCCTTCCGCCATCAACAACAGCGGCACTGCCGGTTTTACAAGCGACGAGAGCAGATTTGCCACGTGCCAGGTAAATTTCAAAGCCTGTCCTGCCGCCGCGCCGCGCGTCACCAAAATATCCGAAATACTGCCGATCACAATACCGACGATCGCCAACACACGCATACGGTCATAACATGCGAGACGTAATTTTCGTTGTTCCATAGTTTCCTCCGTTTAGAGTGAGCAAAAATTACCAGTTAAATTATAGGAAAATTTCGCCGCAAAAACAACCGTCAAAACCACCTAAAAGCAGGCACGCTTTTTGTGCGTTTTTGAGTAATACTGCAAATTTTTTCGTTATTATCACTTTTCCCTTGCATTTTAAAGGGGCTTATGTTACCATAAACCTACAAAAAAGTGTTCCGTTTGGTACACTTTTAGAAAGGAGGCCGCGTATGCGTACGTTCCCGGACGATGTTTTTCTGTTTCGCGGGTTACACCCTGAGGAACGTGACCGTCTGCTCACGGAAGCGCCGTTGCCCGAATGTTTTGAAAAAGGAGCAGTCATCTATTCCGCCGAGCAGTTTCGCCGAGCCATCGGCGTGGTGTTGCAGGGCGAAGTGTTGGTGGTGCGGGATTCTGCCGTATTAAACCGTCTCGGCACGGGTGCGGTATTCGGTGCCGCCGCTCTGTACGGGCAGGAGTCGCGTTACGTAACGGAAGTCCGTGCCGCCACGGCGACCGAACTCCTCTTTTTTGACGAAGCGTTGCTGAACGCGTGGATGCAGCGGGATTTTCGCATAGCGGAAAACTATATCGGTTTTTTGTCCGACCGCATTCGGTTTCTCAATCAGCGCATCGCCGCATTTACGGCGGGAGACGCGGAACATCGCGTGCTCACTTACCTTCGTCAGCACAGTGATAAAAACGGGTTGGTCGCACTCCCCCACGGCATGAGCGAACTGTCGCGTATGCTGGATATCGGGCGTACCAGTCTGTACCGTTCGTTAGATACCCTTGCCGCTGACGGTAAGATCCGTCGGGAGGGCAAGTCGATCTATATAAAAAACCTATAAGGAGAATGCATTATGAAACACACTGCAAAAATTCTGCTCACCCTGTTGCTCACGCTTGCCGTAGCGCTTACCGCGTTCGGTTGCACCACGACCCCCGCGGACAAAAACGACGGGGATGCGACCGCTACGACGACCACTACGACGGCGCCTGCTGAAAGAACGCCTCTTGCCGTTGCGGGCATTCAAGGGCCCACGGGCGTGGGTCTTGCCAACCTGATGAAGACCGCTCCCGACTCCAAGACCATTGAATACTCCTTCACCATCGCCTCCACCCCCGATGAAGTGGTGGGCAAATTCTCGAGCGGCGACGTGCAGATCGCCTCGGTGCCGACCAACCTCGCCGCAAAGTTGTATAAGAAACTGAGCGGTGACGTGCAGGTGTTGGCGCTCAACACGGCGGGCGTGCTGTACATGCTGGAAAACGGCACGTCGGTGCACTCGGTTGCCGACCTGCGCGGTAAGACCATCTATTCCACCGGTGAAGGTGCCAACCCCGAATACGTGTTGCGTCACATTTTAAAGGAGAACGGTATTGACCCCGATAAGGACGTGACCATTGAATTCCTGGCAGAAAACAGCGAACTGGTCGCGAAACTCGCCACCGGTGAGATCGACCTTGCCATGGTTCCCGAACCGGCCGCCACCACCGCCATGACCAAAAATCCCGACTTGCGCATGGCACTCAGCATGGATACCGCGTGGAACGCCGTAGAGCCGGATTGCTCGATGATGATGGGTTGCGTGATCGCCAAAAAGAGTTTTATCAAAGACAACACCGAAGCGATCAACGCGTTCCTTACCGAGTATAAGGCTTCCATCAAAGCTGTCGAAGACGTAGACGCTACCGCCAAACTGTGCGCCGACTTCGGCATCATTGCCACCGAACCGATCGCCAAGGAAGCCATTCCGCGTTGCAACGTGGTGTTTGTGGACGGCGCCGACATGAAGACCGCCATTCACGGCTATTACGAGATCCTGTTCGAAGCGGACCCCACTTCTATCGGAGGTTCTGTACCGAATGACGAATTCTACTTCGTATCGAAATAAATCCCGTACACTTGTAAAACGCGTTCTTTTCGGCATCGCGGTATTGGTGTTTTGGGTCGCCGTGTGGTGGCTCATCGCATGGCATGTGAACCAGGAATTATTGGTACCCACCCCGCTGTTGGTGAGTGAAACGCTGTGGCGGCTCGGAAAGACCGCTGCCTTTTGGAAAGCCGCCGCAGCCTCGCTTTTGCGCGTTGCCGCGGGTTTTGCGGGCGGTGTGGTCGGGGGCGCCGTGTTGGGGTTGCTGACCTACCGTTTCGCGTGGGCGACACACCTCTTCTCCCCCCTGCTCAAAACGGTACGCGCCACCCCCGTTGCCTCGTTTATCATTCTGGCTTTAGTATGGATAAAGACCGATACCCTGCCCGCCTTTATTGCGTTTTTGATGGTACTCCCCATCGTGTGGAGCAACGTGGATAAAGGGCTTCGGCAGACCGACCGCCGTTTGCTCGAAATGGCACAACTTTTCCGTCTCGGCAAGCGACGCACGGTGCTTCACGTGTGGCTCCCGTCGGTGATGCCGTATTTTCTCTCGGCATGCACCACGGCGTTGGGACTTGCGTGGAAATCCGCCATCGCGGCAGAGGTCATCTGTCGCCCCGAAGATTCCATCGGGCGGCTGTTGCAGACCGCCAAAAACCATCTGGAGACCGCTGAAGTGTTCGCCTACACCGTTGCCGTGGTCGTGCTCAGCGTCGTGCTGGAACACCTGTTTTTAGCGCTTGTCAAACGGCTCGGACGGCGGTTTAATGCGGAGGAGGTGTGAGGATGGCATTCGTACTTGATAACGTTTCCTTTTCCTATCCCGATAAACCTGTTCTGACGGGCGTATCTCTCACCGTCCCCGACCGCGGCGTTACTTGTCTGTTCGGCCCGTCGGGATGCGGCAAGACCACCCTTCTTCGCTTGTTGTTGGGGTTAGAAACGCCTCAAAGCGGCGAAATACACGGTGACCGTTCGCTTCCCGCGGCGGTGTTTCAGGAGAATCGCCTGTTGCCGTGGAAGACCGTGTTGGAAAACCTGACCCTCACCACCCCCTCGCTTGACCGCGCAAAGGATACCCTGCGGGCCATGGGGCTGGACGATACCGTCTTCACGCAGTTCCCGCGGGAACTTTCCGGTGGTATGCGACGCAGAGTCGCGATCGCCCGTGCATTGGCAGCAGACAGCCGTTGGTTGGCACTGGACGAACCGTTCAGCGGTATCGACGCACAAAACCGCGACGGCATCGCGGCACTCATTCGGTCCTACGCCGAGACCCGCCCCGTCGTGTTGGTGACCCACCACCCCGAAGAGATCGAACTGTTGGGGGCAACGGTCATAACTTTATAAACCAAGCCCCCGTGTGTTCGAGAGCGAACACACGGGGGCTTACCTCTTTGATCTTATTTAATTTCGCGGATCCAGCCTTCGGGCGCTTCCAGACGACCCATCTGGATACCGGTGAGGGTATCGTACAACTTCTGGGTGACGGGGCCCATCTTTTCCATACCCGCGGGGAACGCGATCTCGCGACCGTGATCCACGATCTTGCCGACGGGCGAAATGACCGCCGCCGTGCCGCACAAGCCGCACTCGGCGAAGTTTTCAAGTTCAGACAACGCTACGGGACGCTCTTCCACCTCAAGGCCGAGGTAATCCTTGGCCACCGCCATCAGCGAACGGCGGGTGATGGACGGCAGAATACTGTCGGATTTCGGGGTAACGACCTTGTTGTCCTTGGTCACGAACAGAATGTTTGCACCGCCCGTTTCCTCAATGTAGGTGCGGGTGCCGGGATCGAGATAGACGTTCTCGTCATAGCCTTGCTCGTGGGCATCCACGATGTTGTAAAGGCTCATCGCGTAGTTCAAGCCGCCCTTGATGTGACCGGTCCCGCGCGGTGCTGCACGGTCGAGATCACTGATACGCAACGTCAGCGGTTTCACACCGCCCTTGAAGTAGGGGCCGACGGGAGTGACCAAAATGCGGAACTGATATTCCGTTGCGGGCTTCACGCCGATAACGGGATCCGAGCCGAACATATAGGGACGCAGGTACAAGGTAGCGCCCGAGCCGTACGGCGGCACGAATGCCTCGTTGGCCTTGACCACCTGATCCACCGCTTCCAGAAAACGCTCCTTCGGGAACACGGGCATACGCAGACGGAGTGCCGACTGTTCCATACGGTCCGCATTCAAGTCGGGACGGAAGGTCACGATACGGCCGTCTTCGGTGGTGTAGGCCTTGAGGCCTTCAAAACACGTCTGCGCATACTGCAACACGCCTGCACACTCATTGATGACCACGTTGGAATCGGTGGTGAGTTCACCCGCATCCCAGGCACCGTTTTTGAAGTTGGACACGTAACGGTAATCGGTAGGCATATAACCGAAACCGAGGTTACCCCAATCGATATTTTTCTTTTCCATAAATTGTTGCCTTCTTTCCGAAAAGTACATATTTTCTTTATTTTATCACACCTTTTCATACGGTGCAAGTGTTTTACGGGAGAAATTTCAAAAAACGGTATACAAAGCACGTAAAGCCTTTTCGCTTTACTGCTTTTGTGGTTTTACGCGCGACCTTGCGCCCCGCTGCTTATCGCTGTTAAACTGCAAAAAAGCCGCCCGCTACGCGGACGGCTTTTTCTCATAAAAGTTTGGGCAATCAGCCTTCAGCCTTCATGTTGGCGAAGCACTCGCTGCAGTACACAGGGCGATCCTCGCGGGGCTTAAAGGGGACACGAGCTTCCTTGCCGCAGTTGGCACAGATCGCCGTGAACATCTCGCGTTCCGGCTTGGAAGCGTTCTTGCGTGCGTCGCGGCAAGCCTTGCAACGCTGGGGCTCGTTCACGAAACCTTTCTCAGCATAAAACTCTTGCTCGCCGGCGGTGAAAACAAATTCTGCACCGCAGTCTTTGCACACCAGTGTCTTGTCTTCGTACATGGGATTCTACCTCGCTTTAAATTATTTTGCCCTGTCATTCAAGCAGATACTTTGGTAAACCAATCGTTTCGTTTGAGGTACCCGGGCATTTATATTGACGAACAGCCGAAACTGTTTCATCCGAACTTAAAGAGGCGGCGCAATTTTGCACGCGCCCGTTGCAGTGCGTTATCCACTGCCTTGGGGGTGGTTTGCAGTTGTGCAGCAATAGCCGTGTAAGCATCGCCGTCGAGATAGCGCAACAGCACGACGTATTCCCGTTCGGAAAGGGCCTCGCGAATGCGGGAAAGCATGTGCGCTGCCTCCTCTTTCTCCTGCATCAGGGCGGCGGGATCGTTCACCGAAGAGACCGCACCGTCGGCCACCGTGCTGACATCCTCCACCGGCACTTCCGTTGCCCGTGCCGCACGGCGGCGCAGAACCGACAAAAGGCGATTACGCACGCACGCCGAAGCGTAGGTGCGAAACGAGACCTCCCGCGAAGGATCAAACGTGCGGACGGCAGACAGGAGACCGAGCAGACCTTCCTGTTCCATATCCTCCGCCTCCGCCGCGGGAAAGCGAAAGCGTGCCACCTGTGCACGAAGCATCGGCTCACACAGCGCCACCAATAAGGTGAAAGCTTTCTCATCCCCCGCCCTTGCCAACAGAGCCAACTCGTGTTCGCGATATAGCGACATATCCTCCGTCAGCGGCAAAACCATGAAAAGCCCCTTCCTTTTGTGCGTTGAAGATCTCACGCACCACGGCGATCATACATAGTGTATCCTATTTTATGAATTTTGTCAACTGAATTTTTTCGAAAATTTAACATTTTTGAAAAAACGCCCAACATAGCAACAAGTAGTTGTACACTTTCAACAAAATTCTGCATATTTCGCAGCCGTTTACCACATTTTACCGTTCCTGCATACGGTATAACACCGCACGGTCGGCACATACTACACTCGTCAGCGGCAGTCCGTAAGCAGGCGGCACCGCATTCAAGAACACACAGCGGTGTCCCTGCAGGGCTGCCGTTTTTGTTCGCGAGTGAGGCACACATCTGCTTGATACACGCAACCGTGTTTGTCCTGCCGCTGTCTGCTACTGTCCGTCAATCGACCGACAGCGGCAAGACAGGCGTTGTTCTCTCGAACAACGCCTGTCGTTTTTTATATCACATAAAACAATATACACAGCAGTTGCAGTATGCTCCCCACCAACACGAACAGGTGAAACACACCGTGCATATATCGCCGTTTTTTGCCGAGACCGTATATCACGGCACCGACCGTATAGGCGATACCGCCGAGCAAAAGCAACCACAACGCGGTCGAGGACAGCGCTTTCATGGTCACACGGGCGGCGATCACGATACACCATCCCATACCGATATAACATATCATCGAAAATACGGCGTATTTTTTGAGATCGATCGCTGTGAACACGGTGGCGATCGCCGCCAGTCCCCACACCAAGCCGAACACGGTCCACGCCCATCCCGCCGAAACGGGGCGGATGCCC
>CAZESL010000079.1:0-11035 GCA_964515215.1 uncultured Eubacteriales bacterium | reverse complement strand
ATTATTCGGCTTTCTATAATTGCAAAAGTCTTACATCCATAAATATACCCAAGGGTGTAACAGAAATTGATAGCTATGCATTTTATGGTTGTAACAAACTTTCGACTGTTGACTTACCAAACACCGTAACTACAATTGGAACTTTTGCATTTTCGGGATGTACGGGACTTACTAGTTTCTCAATTCCATATAGTGTAATATCCTTGGGCGATAGGGCTTTACCAACTTACACATTATCACGAGTGTCGGTATATAATGACGACCTTAACATTTATAATTTAGATTTAAGCTCAAACGTAGAAATATGTGCAGCAGAAGGTTCGAAAGCACATCAATATGCATTGGATAATGGTAACGTGTTTATTCCCCACATACACACTTATGCCAGTGAGTGTGATGAATCGTGTGAGAATTGCGATTGGGTGAGAAGTGGTGTTTTTAACCACACGTATTCAAATGTGTGTGATGCCAATTGTAATGTGTGCGGTGCTCTGCGCACTCCGGCGACGCATGAGTACGACAATGCTTGCGATGTAGACTGCAATGTGTGCGGTGCGATACGTATTCCTACGGTACATGTATATGACGATGTGTGCGATACCGAGTGTAACCGTTGTGGCGTCGAACGCATGGTGGATCATGTCTATTCAGCGGCATGCGATACCGTGTGTAACGTGTGCGGTGCGACCCGCGATGTGCAACAGCAACACAGTTACGATCACGCGTGCGATGCCGATTGTAATGTTTGTGGTATGACTCGCACTCCGGCGATGCACGAGTACGACAATGCTTGTGATGTAAACTGTAATGTATGTGGTGTGACCCGCACGCCTGCAGCGCATGCTTACGACAACGTGTGCGATGCAAGCTGCAATATTTGTGGTACAACCCGTACGGTAGAGCATACGTATACGAATGCATGTGATGCGGGTTGCAACGTGTGCGGTGCTCTGCGCACACCTGCGACACATGTGTACACCAACGCGTGCGATGCCAATTGCAATATCTGCAGTGCGAGCCGTACGCCTGCAGCACATGTCTACGATAGTCCGTGCGATGCGGACTGTAACACGTGTGGTACAATGCGTACTCCTGCCTCGCACGTGTATGATACGGTATGCGATGTAGACTGCAACATGTGTGGCGTGACCCGCACTGTAAAGCATACGTATACGAATGCATGTGATGTGGATTGCAACGTGTGCGACGCGCCTCGTACTCCTGCGGCACACGTATACGACAGCGACCGCGATGCTGATTGCAGCGTCTGTGGTGCGGTGCGTGAAGTGGAAGTCGGCACGATCGGTGACGTGGATGGCAATGGAAAGATCGATTCCACCGACGCTCGTATGGTTTTGCAGTATGCGGTGAAGAAAATCAATGCTTCGGCATTGAACGTCGATTTGGCGGACGTGGATGGTAGCGGCAAGGTGGATTCTACCGATGCACGATTGATTTTGCAGTATGCGGTTCGTAAGATCAACACATTCCCCATAACTGACTACTAAACAAAGAACGATATTAGTTTACACTACAATGCAAATGACCGAAGATGTTACTTCACGTAGTATCTTCGGTCATTATTTTTTAAAGATTAGACATAATCAATTCAGTTTTCCCTATGGTGGTTTGCGGAAAAATATGCTATAGTAACATAGTAAAATCTAATGAGAAAAGAAGGAGAATATTGAATGGATATTGAACTAATTCATCGATTTCAAGGAATTGTAAACGAAAACGGCTACGCACTGTTTCGCTACCGAAATGAAGAAGGGCGGAATCGATGGAATTGTATTTGCTCCGCCATGGATTGGATAATCGTTTCGGTGGAATACATTAACAGAATCAATTTGGTTGATACGTCAAGCATGGACAGCATTGATGTGTTTGCGTACCTCTCAACTATTGATATAATTGTTGAGGCGGTTGAACAACTTAATAGAGTTATACATCACACCCCAAAAGAGTTGTTCGCAAATAGCGTCGATATTTTCGCTGGGAATCGATTTGGGCAAAACGATGTTGAGTATTTTAAGACACTACGATCCTGCTTTGGCGCACATCCTGTTAACTTGAGAGAGCCGGGTCAAGAGAACAATGACAAACTACGTAGGTTTGCGAGTTGGTCAACCAACGCAGGATTTGGTGGGGATTTTTCTGTGGTTTTATACTCTAATCAAAGTGATAAAGATCATATCTTTCTATCAATTGATTTACAACAGGTGCTGCGTTTTGGAAAGAAGTATTACGAACATTTAACGGTTTTGGGTGAATCGCTTCGCTCGCAATACGAGACGTTTGCAATCCAAAAAAGAACAGAAAAGATTCTATCACCAGAAGACCCACTTGAACACTTGGAAGTGTTATTAAGAGCGGCAGAAGAACGATTGAATAACGATGTGTATCGAACTGATATTCAAGAATTACAATTGCTTTTTAGTACAGAAGTAACATGTCCAGAAAACAGAAAAACAGTCGACGCTTATCGTAATGCATTACTCTCGCTAATTGCCGAAATGCACGAACATCTTCAAAACATGGATTTTACTGACTTGGATAACTATGATCTTCTATACCTTTCTCCCAAAGGATTGCCAAACGGGTGGGGATACTACTACGAAAAATTAACTGAGGTTGTTTTTGGGGGAGGATATGCACCGTTCCATTGGGAGCCGAGGATTAAGGAATTATTTGGTTCTCACATAAAGCTATAGTATTCAAGTTATAATGAACTGTACTTACTCGTACAAGCGGCTTTGTACAACTTGAAAGTCAATGAGCAGACATAACCGCCCACTATAACACAGCACTAATCTACACTGAATAATATTTAACAACACCTCTTAACGCAACTTGACATTTCGATAGCATTGATCTATACTGATTAACGTCACCGAGGCCCGCTCGCGGGTCAAGTGGCCTAATCAACCAAAAGTCAAGTTTCTTCTTCCTGCTGGGTAGAAGAAGCCGCATAAGATAGAGGTTTAGAGCGCGCTTGCTCTTAGAGACCCTGCAAGGGTCTCACTGGGGGTCAAGAGGCCGCAGGTTCAAGTCCTGTCACCCGCACCAGAACAAAAGATGAGAGGTAGCCAAACGGCTACCTCTCATCTTTTGTTTTTGATACAAGACAGGACTTGAAACGCAACGCTTGCGAGCGCCGCCGGGGGCGGATACAGAGAGCAAGGGTTGGCGCCGCGGTCAAAATCGGCAGCGGTGAACACCGCGCCCGCCGATTTTGGGTACCGCAAGAGAAGCTCCGAATGTGAGCGCCTATCGGGCGCGAAGATTCGGGAGAAAGCCCCGGTGGGGGCGCGGTGGCGGATGCAGCAAGACATAAGCGGTGGCCGCGGTCGAAACGGTACGAGCGAGAGCGAGAAAAAACCGTTTCGGGTACCGCAACGGTTTTTCGTCAAGTGAGAAGAAAGTCCTGTCACTTTCTCGAAGAGCGCCTGCAAACGGACAGTCGAGGACGCCTGTCCCTACAACGCAAAGCCGAGGTTCAAAGTCCTATCCCTTTTTCGAGGAAGTACCTGCAAACGGACACGCAGACGCAGCGGCGAGAGACCAATAAAAGCCTGGTGCATTACCGCCTTACGATTACCGATATGATACGCGCAATGGATCTATCCGATCTGTCACCGAAGATGCAGGCGCTCGTGAAACGGTACGCGTATCTTCGGTACTATCGCGGGTTGCCCGTCACGCGAAAGAATTCGGCGGCGACGATCGAGAAGAAGATGGGACTGTCACGGTCGATGCTTGCCCTGCTCAATCGTGTGGCTCTCAACCGCCTGGCGTTGGTGTGGGACGAGAACGAAGCGCCGATATAATAAAACAGCCACCCGATCGGGTGGCTGTTGGTTTCCGTTTTAGCGGGTTGTATACACTTCTATTTCGATTTCTTCACACTCTTCCCGTGTGAATCCGAGAGCAACCATATCGTCCGTTGCGTTGCCAAGCACCACAGAGGCTTCTACACTCATTTCCTTGTCAAACATTCGCACGAACACCTTGTACGCCTCGACAGCACCGTTACGGCTGAACACGGGCAAGTTTCCAATGCGCGCATCAATTCCGTATCTCATTTTCAAAAACTCCTTTACAATGTGCCGGCTTTGTGCTACACTGTAAAGGTAGCCGATACCTTTACGGTGTTTGGTTTACGGGATCTCTCCGTTCTGTGTTCCGCCAAGATCAGCAGAACGGGGAGATTTTACTTTTGGTTACAAAACTGATTCAACTCGTTAAGAACAAATCGCTGAACATAGGCAGGCGCGGAACGCTTACCGCTTTCCCAGTCTTCGATGGTGCGGCGCGGTATGAGCATACGATCTGCCATCTTTTGCTGGCTTAACCCTGCAGCGTTTCTTGCCGCTTTCAATCTTTGCGCAAAGTCTTGCGAGTATTCCTGCTTTTCTATTGACAACATCCCCTTTTGGTGATATAATAAAGCACAAGAGGACGGCTCACTTTGGTCGGTGCTGGTCGTTCCCTTACTAACAAGTTTAGAGCTTGTGGAAAACGCCGTTGCCGCTTATGTGGTGACGGTTATTTCTTTGTGGTGCTGTTTAGAACACCAAAAACAACCGAGGCGAGAAGTGAAAGGAGTGCTAATACTTCGATTAAACTCATTTCGGTGTCCCCCTTTCCGGGAACAGCCCGCCGTCCTCTTGGCTTTTCTGCCGCTTGGTTCCCCTTGCGACATTCACATAATACCACGCATTGCGTGGCGTGTCAACCCTTTTCGTAAAATTTCTTCAAAAAATTTTTTCAACCGCCGATTTTACCGCCCATTTTCGGGCGGTTTTTCTTGTTTTTGGGTGGGTGCACAGTAGTTGCACACAACTTGTACACCTGTTGCACACAACTTGTACAGCGATTGCTATTGACTATTGAAAAATCCTGCGTAAAATGGTACGCGTAAAGATAGATTTATCCATTATCCATCATTTAGTGAGGTGTTTATATATGAGATTTGACCGTGCTATTATTGACCCCGATGAGGTTGAGGAAATCGTAGATAGATACCGTTCGGAACAGGAAGCCAAGGGCAAGCCTTGCACGATTGCGGGTATCGGTTATGCGTTGGGTGTTCATAGGGATACAGTGAGGAATTATGCAACGGGGCAACTTATTCCTGAGTTGAAAGAGGACGGTAGTAATCTTCAAGAGGTGGAGAAAGCCCGCGCGGTGTGCGTATAACCTTTAGTGGCGGCGAAAAGTCTTTTGTGTTCCCAATCTCATTTGAGATGGGAACTCTCAAACCGCGATAACACAAACGACCGAAGACGTTACTTCGCATAGCGTCTTCGGTCATTGTTCTCAAAAAAAGCGAAGCCACCGGTTTAGTCGCAATTCCCGAAAACAGAAATGAGGCGACCCGTCGAACCGATGGTTCTAAAGGAATATATCACAATCGCACTCCGTTGTCAACCGATTATGAAGAGGTTCAGAATGCGTAGTTTTACTCACCCCAGTACCATCTCGCCGAAATCGCAGGGGCGGTGGAAGTCGGGTCGTTCACTCGTCACGGGATTCCATGAAAGGTAGTGCGGTTGTACCGTCTTGTCTCCGCACTTGTAGCAATTCGCGCGAATGACCGTCCCCTCGGTGAAAGTACACGCAGGGAAATACTCCCGAATGAACGCAAGCGGGATGCGGTAGAATATCTCCCACCCATCGGCGGTGCGCGCCGAAGAGAACACAAACCGCGCGGCGGCATCGGGCATTTCCATACGCACGCGGTCTTCCCTGCCTTTACCGATCCCTACGAATACACACCCGTTGAGATTCCACTCAAAGTTAAAATAGCGTGAGGACGCGCTGTCGGGACAGAAGAAAAATTCCATACAACTGTCTTCACACACCGACGCTTTGGGATCGCGATGCTCGGCACGGATCTCCCGCTCGACCGCCCGTTGATGGACGTACAGCGCGTCCTCGTCGTAACACACCTGCTGTGTCATACGCACACCCGCATCGGGCAGCCAGAGAATATTTTCAGGTTCCAACGTCGGGATATCTTCCCACCGCGGTGCACCGCTGATCTTCGTTATGCAATAGGTCTCCATTTACCTTTCGCCCCTTATACTTAATTACTAAAGACATACTACTACATATCACAAGAAAAAGCAAGGTTACCGAAACGGCAACCTTGCTTTTTTGCCCCTGAAACGGGTCGGGGGCGGGTTATTTGCTGTAGCGCACTTCCAAACCGATCACCGCCACGGGATCCAGCGATTTATCCGAAGAGAGGATCTCCAAATGCAGATGGGTACCGTCGGCCTCTTCACACGGTACGGCGGTCAGCACACCGATGGGGTCTCCCGCTTTTACGGTATCCCCCACCTTCACATCGCGCGCCGACACGCCGCAATAGCGGCTGAGGATGCCAAAGCCGTGGTCGATCTCCACCACGTGCCCCCACAGCGTATCCTCAAAGATCGCTTTCACGGTGCCGTTTGCCGCCGCTTTCACTTCAGCCCCCGCCTTCCCCGCGAAATCCGTGCCGTTATGCACCCGCCAGTCCTGCATCGTTTCGGAATATACGAGTTCCCCGTTACTGAACGCTTTTTGCACCTCATTGGTCAGCGGTAAAACGTACAAGTCAGCCACGGGCGGCACGGTGGTCCCCGTTGTCGCATCGGTAGTCGTCGTGACAACGGTGGTACGCAGGTCGGGTACGTCGGTCACGGGTGTCTGTACCTGCTGTGCCGTGGTCGTCGTGGTAGGGGCTGTGGTGGAGGTCACGGGCGGCACGGTATCGTCCTCACGCGGGAACACGTACGAGAGGCTGACCGCCGCCACCGCACCGACCGCCAATATGCACACACCCATCGTGACGAAAAATCCTTTATCACGTATCTTCATTATCAACGCCTCCGTTTTCTGTTGTATCCTTATTGTGAACGAAAAAACGAAGGCTTATGCAAAAAGAGGCGAGAAATTCTCGCCTCTTTTTTATTTCGTTATTCCTTGGTAATCGCGTTTTACCTGTTCGTAACTTTCCAGGTTGCCGATGTCATAGCGACTGCCGGGCATTTCCATCGCGTGCACGGCCGCTTGCGTGCACAGCCAGGCTATGTAACTGCCGGGTGCATCGGTACCGCATCCCGCGGCAATACCTTTTTCGATCAAACGGGCATCCTCGCGGGTGTAGTAGTAAAACGGCGGACAGCACCAGTGTGTCGCGGGAGTAGGTGACTTTTCGGTCATCGCCAGAATGCGGTCGTTCTCATCGATCGTCACCACGCCGCATTTGAGCAATTTTTGCTCACTCGGCTCGTAATACCGCATAATGCAAGAAGTGTTTTTCGCCTTTGCATACTCAACAAAGCGGGTAAGGCTGAAGTCCAGCACGTTATCCCCTGCGATCACCAACATATCGTCATCCAATTTCAGCGAATCGATTGCAAACTGAATATCCCGCACCGCACCCAAACGCGTCTCATTCGTGGACGTGCCGTCGTCCACCACCGTCACCTTTTGCGGTTTGGTCTTCGCCCATTCTTCAAAATGCACGGCATATTTGCGGTTGGAGATCACCACAAACTCATCCACTGCACCGGCACGGTCAATATCGTCCACCAGCCAGTCAAGAATGGTCTTTTCCCCCACCGTAAGCAACGGTTTCGGGAAATTTTCGGTCAGCGGATACAGCCGTGTGGCATATCCCGCCGCTAAGATCAAACATTTCATACCGTACACCTCACAGCATCACGCCGTCTGCACTGTGGCAGAAATAGGCGGAATACTTGCCCTCTAACGCAGGGAACAGTTTTAAATACTTCGCCGTGACCGCCGCCTCTATCTCCTCGCGTCGGGCGGGATCGACCAGAGCCATACAACACCCTTTAAACCCTGCACCGCTGAAACGTCCGCCGTAAATACCGCGTGTTTCGGTCATGATCTCATACAATGCTTTGAGTTCGGGCGAGCCGGTTTCCCAATTGTAGATAGAGGAATGCCCGCTTTCAAAACTCAAACGGCCGAAGGTTTCGATGTCACCAATACGCCACGCTTCGGCACCGCGCTGTACACGGTCAAATTCGGTATACCAATGTTCCGCACGGCGGCGCCAGTTCTCGGGCAAGCGGTCTTTGTACTGATGATAGACCTCCACCGGCACGTCACGCAGGTTGGTCTCTCGGAACTTGCCGTATTCCATACCCGCATACGCCTTGAGCGCATACGCTGCCGAACGGCATTCATCTACCCGCATATTGAACGCACTGCCCGCAAGAGTGCGTTCCACGCCCGAGAAGAAGATAGCGATCTCGTAAGGCTTCATCGAATCCTTCTGCGGGATCAACTCGTAACTGTCGTCTCGCAGATCCATATACAGAAGATGATCTTTTTTACAGTACACCTCACAGGATTGATCCAACTTACCGCAAGAAACACCGACATACTTATTCTCGGCTTCCTGTGCGATCACGATCATCTCCTGCGGCGTAAGGGTCACGTTGTTCATGGTACACAGCGCCGACAAAAAGGTGAGAATAACCGCCGCCGAAGAGGACAGACCGCCGATCGGCAACTCCCCGCTGATGACGGCACACAGCCCGACACGCAACGGATACCGACGGTTCAGTGCGATCGTTGCACCGCGCAAATGATCCGCCCAGTCGTTCTCCTTTACTTCGGGGGCGGACGAGACGTGCCACTGTGCCCGCTTCGGGAATTGGAGCGACTGGATCTCCACTACACCGTTTTGCTTCGGCCCGTACGCCATACGAATACCCTTATCAATGGCAAGACCTGTAATTTTACCAAGCTGATGGTCGGAATGCGCTCCGAGCGGGCAGATGCGATACGGCGTGAACGCCGTGTGCGTCGGTGCCTTTCCGTAGATTTGTTCAAACCGTTCGACACACGTCACCAAAATCCCTCCAAAACTTATATGTACTTATGTATAAAAGTATACCATACATACCCCGTCGCCGTCAACCGCAAAAACGAAACGCCCGCTGTTTTCCAAAAAACGAAACGCCCGTCGTTTCCAACGGGCGTTTCGTTTTAGAGGGGTGTTTTGAGGAGGGGTCGGTTTCCCTTGAAACCGATACCGAAAAGGTTTGCGGTCACCTTTGCGGTACAAGCGTATTGTACAACGTATTTATGTAGATTTTATGAACTGACCGTGACGATTTTGTAAGACTTTTTCGAACAAAGTATAAATCCGAAAAAACGGAAATCAATTTGAAAAATCGAATGTCTTGACGTAATCAATAAAGGTCTTTAAACTTTTGGATAACCACTTATCTTTATGATAGATCAACTGCTTCCATATATCCAAATGCATATCGCAAACGTCAAGGTAACACAGTTCACCCGAATCGATCAAGTCATTGGTTACGAAATCGGGCAGATAGGAGATCATATTGCTGTGAGCGACCGTCGTGGTAATGATATCGGTTCTGCCGATCTCAAGAACGGGTGTTATTTCAAGCGACCGTTTGGCGAGTTCTTTATCAAACACGCGTCGATACCCCTGGCCTTGTTCGGTTAAAATAAACGGTTCATGAAGGATATCTTGGATCGAAAGACCTTTTATTCCCGCAAATTCAGAAGCGGCACTCGCAACAAAGTGCATCGACAACTGCTCTTCTTTCGCAATAATATAATCTTTATTATATGAGTGGTTATCCAGTGTAATGATCACGTCTGCCTCGTTATGGTCCAACATATCAAACATGACCAGCGTATCGGCCGTGGTAAATTTCATAGAGATATTGGGGTATCGGTTATGAAAATCGATGTAATGCGAATGGATCATATCCTCGCACACGGAGTCGGGAGTTACAATGTGAATAAGGCCGGAAAGTTCTTCCTCTTTCGTCAAATTCTCTTTAAACTCATCGGTAAGCGTACGCACTTTATGCGCATACGACATCAGCTCACGCCCGCGTTCGGTAAGAGTGATCGTGTGATTGATCCGTTCAAACAAAAGACACCCGAGTTCCTCTTCCAGTTGCTTTATCTGAAAGGACACTGTCGACTGCGAATATCCCAGTAATTCCGCGGCTTTCGTGAAACTGCCAAGTTCGGCTACGTTCGTAAAAGTAATAAGATTTCGCAATTCCATCTTGTTTCCCCACTATCGAAAATTTTGATAGCAAACATCAAAACCTTTCGTTTGACTGATGCTGTGTTTTATTATATAATCATGTACGAAAAAAATCAAGCCTTAATTGCGACACGTTTCGCAGGCTTTGAGTAGGAGGAAACAACATGACAAAACCGCAGCTTTACACCCTCGTCGCTCTTGCCGTGTACGCGATAACCATGGCACTGATCGGCTGTTTCAGTTTCGGCAAGTCCAAAACGCTGGACGGCTTCCTGATCGGCGGCCGAAACATCGGTGCCTGGGTGACCGCTTTTGCCTACGGCACTACCTACTTCTCGGCCGTCGTCTTCGTCGGCTATGCCGGTCAGCACGGTTGGAACATCGGTCTCGGTGCCATTTGGATCGGTATCGGTAACGCGGTACTCGGTTGTTTGCTCTCCTGGTTGCTGTTCGCTAACCGCACCAGAAAGATGACGAAGAAACTAAACGCCAGAACCATGCCCGATTACTTCGAAAAGCGCTACGATTCGAAGAGTATGAAGATCCTAGCGGCTGCTATCATCTTCATCTTCCTCGTTCCGTACTCCGCCGCCGTCTACAAAGGACTCGGTTCTCTCTTTAGTGCGGTCTTTCCCGGCGTGGAAACGTGGGTATGGATGCTGATCATTGCGGCGCTTACCGCCGTATACCTTGTTGCCGGCGGCTACGTTGCTACAGCGTATACCGACTTGGTGCAAGGTATCATTATGATCGTCGGCGTCGTATGCTTGGTCGTTGCCGTTCTCAACCACGAAAGTGTGGACGGCCTTGGCGGCTTGATCGAAAATCTCCGTAATTTCGAATCGTTACCCGGTGATCCGAATCCCGTGACGGGCAGTCAGCTGACCAACATTTTCGGCGGTTCGTCTTTCAAGTTCCTTTGCTTCAACATTATGCTTACAAGCTTTGGTACATGGGGTCTTCCTCAGA
>CAZESL010000078.1:0-11257 GCA_964515215.1 uncultured Eubacteriales bacterium | reverse complement strand
TCCAGAAGGATAACGTGTACGGCTTCCTCGGTCTGGGCGAAGTGGAGCACGTGCAACAGTTTGTCGGCGGCGGTGCCTTGTTCTACTGCTACACCGTCGGTAAGGACGGCCTGCAGGATATGGAAGACGACTGGTTCGTTCTCCCGATGCCGAAGTTCGACGAGGCGCAGGAAGATTACCTCTCGGGTGTGGATCACAACGCGTCTGTGTTCGGCGTGACCAACACCAACGAAGACCTGTATGAAGTGTCCATCCTGCTCGAGGCGATCGGACGCCACGCGATGATCCTCGAACAGATCTTCTGGCCGGATTACAAAGATACTTACTGGCGTGACCCCGAATCTGAGCGTATTGTGTCGGAATACGTGGTGGGACACGGCCAGCACGACTTGGCGTTGATCATGGCGAACTGCGGTGCGGCGTTCCAGGCTCCGCGTTCCCGTCTGTTCGGCACGGTGTTCGGTACTTCCGGTCCCGACTACTCTTCCTACATCGACACGGTGGAGGACGCCATTGAGATGCAGATCCAAGACTTCTTTGAGTACGAAACCGAAGAAGGCTGATGAAATAACTAACAAAGGGCGTAAAGGGCAACCTTTCCGCCCTTTGTGTTTTTTAGGCAAAAATATGCAAGCTTGGTGCGTGCGGTTGACAGAGACCTGTGAGAGAAGTATAATCGATTGTGGGAGGTGTGAACTATGAAAAAGAGTGTAATACGGTCGATCGCCTTCGTTTTGGCAGTGTTACTGGCGGTGACGGTCTGTGGATGCTCTCCCGCGGACGACGATTCTGAAAAAGGAAAAATACAACCGTTGCCGGGCGAGGTTCCGGTCGATCTTGAGGGTTACGAATTTACGGTGCTGGATTTTAACAGCGGCCGATGGAACCGCGAAGCATCGGGTACGCCGTATTATGACGCGTGGCTACAGGTGATGGACGAGGTGGAGGAGTTGTATAACTGCACCATCACCGCCACCTACAAAGCACCGGGCGAACTGTTCAATACCGTGCAACCCGAAATTGCCGCAGGCGGTAAGGCGGCCGACCTTGTGATCAGCACCGAATGGGAATTCGGTAAATTTCTCGGGGCGAATCTGATGCTCGACCTGAATGAATTGGAGGTCAACTGGGAGAACGAGTGGTGGAACAAAAACCTGCGCAAGACCACGACCTACAACAACAAGTCGTACGTTGGCGGCGGTTCTTTTATTTTTGATACCTCGCAAACGTGGCTGGTGTACTTTAACAGGGCGATGTGGAATGAGCACGGGTTTGAGGATCCGTACGAGCTGGTGGACAGCGGCCGCTGGACCTACGACAAGTTCCGCGAGTATGCCCGCACGGCGGCAAAAGACAACGACGGCAGCGGCAAATTGGATTCGTCGGACGATATCTACGGCGTGATCGCGTCGGACGTCGATCTGTGTGATGCGTGGTTCCAATCGATGGGCGGCCACTACTTCAAGGCGGACGATAAGGGCAAAGTCGTGCTTGCGTGTAACACCACCCGCACCTACGATATCGTGGAAAAAATGTACAACCTCATCCAAAAGGACGACGTATACGGTTTCCTCGGCTACGGCGAGGCGGAACACGTGCAGCAGTTTGTTTCGGGCGGCGCGTTGTTCTACTGCTATATGGTGGGCAAGGACGGCTTGCAGGATATGGAAGACGACTGGGGCGTTTTGCCGATGCCGAAATTTGATGAAGCCCAAGAAGAGTATCTCTCGGGGGTGGATCACAACTCCTCGGTGTTTGGTGTGACCAATACCAACGAGGATCTGCGTGAGGTGTCGATCGTGCTGGAGGCACTCGGCCGTCACGCGATGATCTTAGAACAGATCTTCTGGCCGGATTACAAGGATACCTACTGGCGTGATCCCGAATCCGAGCGTATCGTTTCGGAATACGTGGTGGGTCACGGTCAGCACGACCTCGCGCTGATCATGCAGAGCTGCGGTGCGGCGTTCCAAGCGCCGCGTAACCGTCTGTTCCAAACGGCGTTCCGCTCCGCCGGCTCCGACTATTCGTCCTACATTGACGCGGTAGAGGACGCCATCGAGATGCAGATCCAGGATTTCTTCGAATTTGAATAACACCGTCGCGTGCTACTAAAAGACTATAAAAATTCCCGCTCTTGACAGGGCGGGAATTTTTATATATAATCAATAGGAATATATACCAAGAAAGGAACGAGAGTATGAAAACGATCGTAACGCGCGGCGTGGCGCTCTTGCTTGCAGTGCTGATGGTGTTCACTGTTTGCGGCTGTAACAGCGGCGGCAACGGCGGCGCAAATGAAGACATCCAACCCCTGCCGGGTGAGGTGCCGGTGGACCTCGATGGCTATGAGTTTACGGTTATTGACGTGAACAACGGCCGTTGGAACCATGAAGTGTCGGGTACACCGTTCGCAGATACCTGGCTGCAGGTGATGGATGAGGTGGAGTCGCTGTATAACTGCAAACTTACTGCGACGCAGACCAGCCCGCAAGACATCTTCAACCTGGTGCAGCCCGAAGTGGCGGCCGGCGGCAAGGCGGCGGACATCATCATCACCACCCAGTGGAGTATGGGTCAGTTCGTCGGTGCAGACCTGTTGATGGATCTGAACGAACTGGACGTTAACTGGGACAACGAGTGGTGGAACCAGAACATTCGCGAAGTGTCTACCCTCGGCGGTAAGACCTACGTGGGTAACGGTTCCTTCATCTTCGATACCGCACAGACCTGGCTTTTGTATTACAACGAGGCGATCTGGAAACAGCACGGCTTCGAAGATCCGTACGAACTGGTGGACAGCGGCCGCTGGACGATGGAAAAGTTCACTGAGTACTGCAAGACGGCGGCGATGGATCTGGACGGCACGGGCGTGCTCGATTCCGCGCAGGATCTGTGGGGTCTCACGGCACCCGACGGTGACTTCACCGACGCACTGTTCTTCGCGCTCGGCGGTCACTTCTTCGGCACGAATGACGAAGGTGAAGTGGAACTGGTCTGTAATACCGACCGTACGTATCAGATCGTTGAAAAGATGTACAACTTCGTGAAGAAGGATAAGACGGTGGACACCACGAAATACGATCCGTGGCAGGAGCGTTTCACCATGTTTGCGCAGGGTCACGCGCTGTTCCTCGGCTATGTGCCCGGTGTCGGCGGCCTGCAGGATATGGAGGACGACTGGGGCGTCATGCCGTTGCCGAAGTTCGATGCCGAGCAGGAAGACTACTACTCCAGCGTGGATCACAACTCCTCGGTGTTTGGTGTGACCTACACGAACGAAGACCTGCGCGAAGTGTCTATCATTCTGGAAGCGCTCGGCCGCCACGGCATGGCGCTGGAAGATATCTACTGGCCGGATTACAAGGATACCTACTGGCGTCATCCTGAGCAGGATACCCGCATGGTGTCGGAATACGTGGTGGGTCACGGTCAGTACGACATGGCGCTCTTGATGGCGAAATGCTCGACGGCATTCAGTGCTACCCGTTCCCGTTTGTATAACACGGTGTTCGGTAGTTCGGGCAGCGACTATTCTTCCTATATTGATACGGTGGAAGACGCTATTGAGATGCAGATCGCAGACGTCTTCGGCTACGGAGAAAAATAATAGGTAAACCAAAACAAGCAACCGCTTTCGGTTGCTTGTTTTTTTGCAAAAAACTGTTGAAAAAAAGGCGGATCTGCCGTATAGTAAAAGAAAATACCGAAGGAGAAGAGGAACGTCATGAAAGTGGATACTCACGTGCACACCTTGCCCGTCAGCCTGTGTGCGACCAAAACGTCGGAGGAACTGCCCGCCTACTTTGCGGCAGCGGGGGTGGACGCCTTCGTGCTGACCAATCACTATTATCCGCATCACTGCGGAAAACTCAGCGACGACCTTTCGGAGCAGGCGCGGTTGTATGTGGATGCGTTTCACCGTTGCCGCGAGGCGGGAAAGGCGTGCGGCGTGGGGGTATATTTTGGTTGTGAAGTGAAATTGATCAGCGAGCCGCACACCCCCGAATTTCTGCTGATCGGCATTTCGGAAGAACTGTTTCTTTCGAGCTATCCGCTGTATACCAAGACGCAAAAGGAACTGTTCGATTTCTGCAACGAACACGATATTCTGATGATACAGGCGCACCCGTTCCGCGCAGAGCAGGGGTACGAGCCTGCCGATACGCGGTATATGCACGGGGTGGAGGTGCACAACTCGCAGTTTATTCCGCACCCTGAGGAGACTCACGCGCTGGCGAAAGCGCACGGGTTGCTGATGACGGCAGGCAGTGACCTGCACCGATGCGAGCAGGCGGGAATGGCGTATATGGTGGTGCCCGACACGGTATGCAACCAGTTTACTCTGCGGGATGCCCTGCGCCGCGGTCCATGGATCTTGTGCGATCAACACGGTGTCATGTACCACGAAGAAGAACTGTAAAAAAGACCGCCGTACGGCGGTCTTTTTTTATCTCTCCCGCCACTCGCGCGGGGTGCAACCAAATTTTTCCTTAAAACGGCGGGTGAAATTTGCGTAATCGCGGAAACCCGCGTTCTCCGCTACCGTGCGGATCGCCAGGTCGGTGGAGGAGAGGGCGGTGCACACGTGGGAGAAGCGTAAACTGTCGAGGTATTCCTTGTACGTTACGCTGAATTCGCGGCGGAACAGATCGCTGAAATACGAGCGGGAGAGCCCCAAAAAGCGGGCGACCTGCTCGGCGGTGATCTCGTCACGGAAATGTTCCAGCGTATACAGTACCGCCCGTTGTAAAATGGGCGGCGCCCCGTTCTTGACCGTGTTTTGGCAACGTGCCAATTTTTCGAGTACGCAGTGAAGCAGAAGGGTGGCGTAGGCCGTATCGCTGCCGTGGACGCCCACGATCTCCAGGAGCAACGGACGCACGAAGGCGGCTTCGTCTTCGGTCAGGCGAAACACAGGCATATCCTGCAATGCGAGTGACATCATGGCGTCCGCCACGTCGCCTTGGAACATCACGTTGATGAGGGTGATGTTTTTGGCGGGTACCTCGTGAATGTGAGCAGGGGTGAGCAAAAACAGGGAGTTTTTTGCGAGCGGGTAAACGACCCCGTTGATGATCGCTTCGCCCTCGCCGTCCAATATCATTTCCAACTCAAAAAACTCGTGTACGTGCGGTCGCGTAGAATGGTTCACCGTCTTTACCGAAGCGCTGATACTGCCAATGGGAATGTGAAAACTGCTGGTAAAGAGTTCCAAACTGCTCCCCCCTTTCTTATCTACAGTATATCACAAACTTGAAAAAAAGCAAGATTGACATGCAAGGAAGAATGTGGCACAATAGTATCAATGAAAAGAACTTTTTTAAGGAGGAATTACGATGAAACTGCAATATCTCGGCACGGCGGCGGCGGAAGGGATGCCCGCACCGTTTTGTACCTGTGAGGATTGTGAAAAGGCGCGCAAATGGGGTGGGCGCAACATTCGCTCACGCTCGCAAGCGCTGGTGAACGATACGCTGTTGCTCGATTTTCCCGGTGACACGTTTTATCACGCGATGCTGTACGGGGTGGACCTTTTAAAGGTGCGCCACTGTCTCATCACTCACGTACATGCCGATCATTTGTGCCCTGCCGAAGCGGCGTATTTCCGAAAAGGTTTTTCGGTGATACCCGAAGGGTTTCCGCCGTTTCATTTTTACGGCAGTGAAGACATTACGGCACCGCTCGAAAACCACGTGAAGGAGTCGGCAGGGAACGCCGAGTTGCACGTGTTGCGACCCTTCGAAACGGCAGATGTTGCGGGACACAAAGTCACCCCGCTCAAAGCGGCGCACGGCACGGCGCATCCGTTTATCTACCTCATCGAAAAGGACGGGCAGACGTTGCTCTATGCCCACGATACCGACGTTTTTCCCGAGGAGACGTGGGAGTTCCTGCGTGCGAGAAAACCGCATTTGGACGCGGTGTCGATGGATTGCACCGAAGGGGCGAAGGAGACGATCTACCGCGGGGCGCACATGTGTATCACCATCAACGAGGAATGTCGCGACCGCCTGATGGCGGAAGGGCTGGCCGATGAGCGCACCGCCTTTGCGCTCAATCATTTTTCCCACAACGGCGACCTCTCCGCCTACGACGAGTTTGCACCGTTCGCCGCCGCCCGCGGGTTTGTCACGTCGTACGACGGCATGGTGTGGGAATTTTGAAATCGAACAAAACGCAACCTATTCCCAAAAGATTCCTATAGAAAAACCTGAAAAAAATATGCGATAATATATACCGTGAGGGAGTGCTTATTATGAAGAAGATACATTTGATCGGAAATTCCCATTTGGATCCCATCTGGCTGTGGCAATGGCAGGAAGGCTTTGCCGAGATCAAGGCGACCTACCGTGCCGCTCTGGACAGAATGAAGGATTTCCCCGATTTTACCTTTACCGCCGCGTGCGGTTCGTATTACGCGTGGATCGAACAGAGTGATCCCGCCATGTTTGAAGAGATCCGCGCCCGTGTGGCGGAAGGTCGTTGGTGCCTGGTCGGCGGTTGGTGGTTGCAACCCGATTGCAACCTGCCCACGGGTGAATCCTTCGCCCGTCACGCCCTGCTGACCCAACGCTATTTCAAAGAAAAATTCGGCAAAACGGCCGTGACGGGCTACAACGTGGACTCGTTCGGCCACAACGGCAACCTGCCGATGATCCTGCAAAACGGCGGCCTTAAAAATTACGTCTTTATGCGCCCGATGCCGGGCGAAAAGACCCTGCCGGACGATCTGTTCCGTTGGCGTTCCGCCGACGGCAGTGAGGTTACCACCTGGCGTGTGCACTATTACTACAACATCGGCAGTGCGGGCAATTTTGAGGAAGATCCCATCGACGTGTTCCGCCGTGTGGAGGAGAATTGCTCGGGGGACGGCATGGCGTTTTACGGCGTGGGCAACCACGGCGGCGGCGTGACCATCGACCTTTTAAACAAGATGCACGAGCATCTGGGTGAAAACTATGTCTATTCCGATCCCGACCGCTTCTTCGATGAAAACCGTGCGCGCCAAATGCCGCTCGTGGAAGACGATCTGCAGTTCCACGCAAAGGGCTGCTACGCCGCTTGCAGTGACGTGAAAAAGCAGAACCGCGCGTGTGAAAACGCCCTGCTCGCCGCGGAAAAGATGTCGGTGCTCTCCCGCGAAGTGATCGGCACGGCGTATCCCGCCGCCGAAATGGACCGCGCGTGGAAAAACGTGCTGTTCAACCAGTTCCACGACGTACTGGGCGGTTGCTCCATCAAAGAGGCGTATGACGATGCCGCGATGTTCTACGGTGAATCCATGGCGGTCGCCGCACGGCAGGCAAACTTTGCCGCCCAGCAGATCTCCTGGAACATCGACACCACGGGTGACTTCCCGTATCAAGGTGCGCTCTCGTGGGTGGAAGCGGAAAAGCTCGGCACCCCCATCGTGGTGTTCAACCCCCACGCCCACGCGGTGAAAATGCCGATCCATCTGCGCAAGCTCCCGCAGGAGGTAACCGACGAAAACGGCAACGTGCTCCCCATCCAGATGGTGCGCGACTCCAAGAGCAACGGCTCGGATGAGAAGGGGCGTATGGGTGTCATTTTCAATGCAGAGGTCCCCGCCCTCGGTTGGCGGATGTACCGTATGCGCATGGATTGCGATACGCATACCTACGAAAATCCCTTCACCGTCACCGAAAACGGGATGGACAACGGGCTGGTGCGTATTTCCTTCGACCCGAAAACGGGTGAGTTGTGTGAACTGTTTGATCTGAAGAACAACCGTGCGGTGGTTACCGCCTCCAAGACCCACCTGTTCGACGACGCTCCCTACGACACGTGGGCACACGGTATGAATATGTATGAAACCGAACTGCCCTGTGACATTGTGGGCGAAATGAAATGTACCGAGCAGGGCCCCCTGCGCGCGACCTTCCGCGTGACGCAGACGTTTGGCGATTCCACACTTGTGCGCGATTACACCTTGTTTGCGGATGACGATAAGGTGCAGGTGAAGGTGAAGGCGGATTTCCGCGAAAAGCACCGCGTGCTGAAATTCGGCTATACCGCCGCGGGCGAGGCCGAGGCGCGTTGCCAGATCCCGTTCGGCAGCATCGCCCGCTCCACCGACGGTGCGGAGCACGCCTGCACGGGTTGGTTCCGCGTGGGCGATATGGCGCTCACCACCGATTCGAAATACAGTTTCTCGGTGCGGGATAACGAACTGCAACTCACCGCCCTGCGCAGTGCCATCTTTGCCGACCACTACGGTCTGCGTGACGACACCTGTGAGTACATGGATATGGACGATCAGCGGTTCAGCTATCTCTTGTTCCCGTTTGCGGGCGAAGGCGATGCCGCACGCCGCACGGATGAGCTGTGTCAGCCGCTTTCGGCGGTGATCGATACCTTCCACAAAGGCGCACTGCCCACCACCTTCGGCGGCATCGAACTGTCGAAAACGAACGTAGTGGCAACTGCCGTCAAGCCCGCCGAAGACGGCGAGGGGGTAGTTTTGCGTTTGAACGAAGTCGAAGGGCGCAACACGGTGGTCAAGGTACGCTTGTTCAACGACACCTTTGAATTGGCGATACCGCACCACGGCGTGAAGACGTTCCTCATCAAAGACGGCAAAGCCACTGAAACCGACTTTATGGAATGGGGGAAGTAAGATGATCGGTCTGGATATCGGCGGCACCAAATGTGCCGTATCGGTCGGATGGGAGACGGAAGACGGTCTGCATATCGAATCCCGTCGCGAGATCCCGACCGACCATAACGTAACCCCCTATGATATTTTGAAGCAACTGTGCGATATGGCGCGGGAGATGACCGATGACTTTTCGGCGGTGGGCATTTCCTGCGGCGGCCCGCTCAACAGCCGCACGGGCTACATACTCTCGCCCCCGAACCTCCCCGGCTGGGACGAGGTTCCCGCCGTGGACATCGTGCGGGAACTGCTCGGCAGTGAAGCGGTGTTTTTGCAAAACGACGCCAACGCCTGCGCGCTTGCCGAATGGCGGTACGGCGCGGGACGCGGCACCGAAAATATGGTGTTCCTTACCTTCGGCAGCGGTATGGGCGCAGGACTGATCTTGAACGGCAAACTGTACGACGGCACCACCGGTATGGCGGGCGAAGTCGGGCATATGCGTATGAGCGAATGGGGCCCTGTGGGCTACGGCAAGAGCGGCTCGTTCGAAGGGTTCTGCTCAGGCAACGGTCTGGCGGCGCTCGGCCGTATGCTCGCACAGGAGGAATTGCAGTGCGGACGCAGTGTTTCGTATTGCAAGACGATGGCGGATCTGCCCGCTGTCACGGCCAAAAGCATCGCCATTGCGGCAGATGCGGGGAATGAGGACGCCCGCCGTGTGTACGCGCTGTGCGCCGAAAAGCTCGGCGCGGGCCTGGCGGTGCTGATGGATATTTTGAATCCCGAATGTATCGTGATCGGCAGTGTGTTTGCCCGCAGTGAGAATCTACTGCGCGAAGCGATGGAAAAGGTCATCGAGCGGGAAGCGCTGTACCACACCCGCACGGCGTGCCGTGTGGTGCCCGCCGCGCTCGGTAACAGTATTGGAGACTATGCCGCCCTGTCCTGCGCGGCGTATGCGAAGAAGGAGTGTGTGAAATGAACGAGTTGATAACACGGTATCCCGCACTCGCGGTCTGTCGCGAAGACATTGAAGCACTCATCGACATTCTGACCGAAAGTTTCCGCGCGGGCGGTAAACTGCTTTTGTGCGGCAACGGCGGCAGTGCCTCCGATTGTGAGCATATTGCGGGTGAGTTGCTGAAAAGTTTTGTGCTTACCCGCCGTCCCGACGCCACCCTCGTCGCCGCCTTGGCGGACGACGAAGAAGGGGGGTACATTTTAGATCACCTGCAACAAGGGCTGCCCACCATCTCACTCCCCAGCCAGATCGGTGTGTCCACCGCGTTCGTGAACGACGTGGCGGCGGACACGGTGTACGCCCAGCTGACCTATGCCTACGGCAAGCCTTGCGACGTGCTGTGGTGTCTGTCCACCTCGGGCAACTCCCGCAACGCGGTGCTGGCGGCAAAGGTTGCCAAAGCCCGCGGCATGAAAGTGGTGGCACTCACGGGGGCAAAGGAGAGCAAACTCTCGGCTCTCGCCGACGTGACGGTGAAGGTACCCGAAACCGAGACCTTTAAGGTGCAGGAATTGCACCTGCCGGTGTACCATACGGTGTGCTTGACGTTGGAGCGCACCTTCTTTCCCGAAGACTAAAATATTAAGGAGAAAACGATGATGAAACGAGTTTTATGTGTTCTGCTGTGTGTCGCGCTGCTGTTGCCGTTTGCTACTACCGTGGCGTGGGCATCGAGCGGGGCGTATCAAAAGTGTGCGGATATTCCGTTTGCCTACAACGGTATTTGTACGGTGAATGCGCTCAACGAGATCTTCTCGTACGGCACGAGGTTTGATACCCCCATTGACCTCACTGCCTACGGGTATCCTGCAAGCGGCATCGTCGAGGCAGGTAAGCTCGCGTTGCAGATGGATATCTGCGTATCGGGCAGTGATGCGGTGGTCAAGGCGATGGAGACCCACCCGCTCGGCGGACAGATCGAGATCACTTCTGCCGGTACGGAAGAGATCCCCGAGGATCACAATGAATTGAATATCGGCGCGGGCGCGCTCACCTGGAAGGCGAACGCGTGGAACCGTATCACCATCGACCTTTCCCGTATCAGCGGTGCGACGGGCGGTACGTTTGATCCGACCAACTTCAATTATATGCGTATCTACATCGGCAACCTCGCCGCCTATTCGGGCGAGAGTGCGTACGTGAAGTTTGCCAACGTGCAGGTGGTGGATCTCACGAAACCGCTCGATGCCGCGGACGCTCCCGCCCTCGGTGACGGCACGGCGGGCAACCAGGTACCGCCGCAGAGCGTGAACTACGATGCCCCCGGCTATAAAGAGATCGCCGATCTCGGCTATCGTAAGACGGTCACGACTTACGCGTCGGGTGAGGTGTACTCGGCAAGCATCAAACTGCCGCAGGCGATCGACCTTACCGCCTACGGCTATCCCACGGTCGGCGCGGTTGAAACGGGCAAACTGGCCTTGCAGATGGATTACTACATCGAAGCCGGAGAAAACGCCGCCGCCATTCTCGAAAAAGGACAGCTCGGCGGACAGATCGAGATCAGTTCGTCGGGTGCCTGCGACGTGCAGGAGCTGTCCATGGTACCGTCCCGCTTAAAAGGTAAAAACGGCGAATGGGTGCGCGTGGTGCTGGACCTCGCGTGGTTTACG
>CAZESL010000077.1:0-11649 GCA_964515215.1 uncultured Eubacteriales bacterium | reverse complement strand
AAGTGGCTGTAACCCTTGGCCCCCTTTCGTAAGAAAGGCGCTTGTCATAAAGGGGTGCTGTCCGAACATCGCCCGTATTCAGTGCTTTACGTAGTTGTTTCGGCGATGTTCCCGAGAATGAACGCCAACGACTTGGGTGTTACTCTTATGCGCTTGCCTCGCCCCTTGGGGAGAGGTGGCGCGCGAAGCGCGACGGAGAGGGGGGCGTTCATTCTCCCAACTTAGGTCAGCGAGGAGAAAATGACTGGGGGATTTTCTTCGATCGAGCACTATGCAGAGAAACACCCTCTACAACACTCTGCCGGCGATGTTGTTTGAAAATCGTGAAACGATTTTCAAACAACGAGAAGATACGCGTTCCAAACATTTTTCTTCGTCGATTCGCGCTCATGCCGCGCAGGCACAACTTTCTTGTAAGAAAGTTGCGAAGAATGCGGGGAACCTTTCCGATAGGTTCCCCGCACCCCTCCCAAACGGCTCAAGGGGCAGCCGGCCCCTTGAGAATCCCGCCGACTTTTGTGACAACCCACAGATTTCCGTGTCATCCGCCTGATCCTTAACTACAAATCCCTTACGGCGGGTGGCTTTTTGCCGAAAGCGGTTGACAAACGGCGAAGAATGCGGTACACTTGAAAGAGCAAAAACATCTTTCTGTGCGGCATATTCCGAGAGGCAAGATGGCAATACACCAACTCACCGTCTTGTCCCGCGGGGCAAGTCTTTTTTTATGCCGTGCGGAAGCAAAAGAGGAGGAAAAGAAAATGAAACTTGTCTACGGTGTTAATGACAAACCCAAATTCGGGCAGGTGCTGGTGTTCGCGTTCCAGCAGTTGCTCGCCATTTTGGCGGCGACCATTGCGGTGCCCGCCATCATCGGCAACGGTATGAGCCAATCCGCCGCCCTGTTCGGTGCGGGTGTGGGTACGCTCGTGTATCAACTGTTCACCAAGTTCCGCAGTCCCGTGTTTCTGGGCTCTTCGTTCGCGTTTTTGAGCTCGATGTTCGTGGCGTTTGCCGGCGGCGTGTCCATGTCGGCAGGGTATCTCGGCCTCATCATCGGTGCGGTGCTCGCCGGTTTGGTATACGTGGTCATCGCCTTGGTGGTCAAATGCGTCGGTGTGCAGTGGATCAACAAGTTGATGCCCGCGGCGGTCATCGGCCCCACGGTGGCGATCATCGGTCTGTCGCTGGCAGGCAACGCCGTGAAGGATGCGGTCGGCGGCTCGGCAGGGTTTGTGGAATACAGTGCGGATTTCAGCGCCTACGTGATGAACGGTAAGGGTTGGATCGCCTTCCTGTGCGCCATGGTCACGTTGCTCACCGTCGTAATATGCTCGGTCTACGGTAAAAAGATGACCAAACTCATTCCGTTTATCATCGGTATTCTGGCGGGCTATCTTGTGGCGACCGTCTTTACCGTGATCGGTATTCTGAGCGGCAACGAAGCGTTGCAGATCATCAATTTCGGTCTGTTCAAGAATATGCAGTGGGTGCCCGATTTCACCTTCCTTACGGCGTTTGACGGCAACTACAATTTCGGCGAAGCTGGCTCGCTTACGTCCTACATTCTCACCATTGCGGTGGCATACGTTCCCGTGGCATTCGTGGTGTTTGCGGAGCATTTGGCAGACCATAAGAACCTTTCCACCATCATCGAAAGCGATCTGTTGGAAGACCCCGGCCTGCATCGCACCCTGCTCGGTGACGGTGTCGGCTCGATCGTGGGTGCGTTCTTCGGCGGTTGCCCCAACACCACCTACGGTGAGTCGGTCGGTTGCGTGGCGATCACGGGCAACGCCTCGGTCATCACCATTACGACCACGGCGGTTATGGCGATCGTCGCTTCGTTCATCGCCCCGTTTGTCACCTTCCTTGCCACCATCCCTGCGTGCGTGATGGGCGGCGTGTGCATGACGCTGTACGGTTTTATTGCCGTTTCGGGTCTGAAGATGGTGCAAAAGGTGGATCTGGAAGACAACCGCAACCTGTTTGTGGTGTCGGTGATCCTTATCAGCGGTATCGGCGGCATGGCACTGCGCATCGGTCAGGTGAACCTCACGTCCATCGCGGTGGCATTGATCCTCGGTATCGTGCTGAATCTGGTTTTGTCCCGTAAAAAGGCAGAAAAATAAATCTTGAAATTTTCCGCAAAAAACTCTTGACAACCGCGTGTAAACGGGGTATAATTACTCACATATTTTAAAACGCTGTGAAGGAATTATGCCACGCAGAGCGTGTGTTCAGAGAGTCGGCGGGCGGTGCGAGCCGATGACACACTGGGCGGCAGTCTCATTCCGGAGCGGAACTTCCGAACACCCGATGGGTCGGTAGGAGGTTACGGCTGACCCCGTTATCACGGTCTGGGAACTGTTAGGTTCCGACGAGTGGCTGTCGCAAGACAGCAAGCAGGGTGGTACCGCGGTATTCAAGTTATATCGTCCCTGAAGCCGTAACGGCTTCAGGGACTTTTTTATTTCGGAAAGGTTGGTTATAGTATGGATCAGAGAGTCAAACCGTTGTTCATTACCGACGTGACGTTGCAGGAATACGCCGCGCGTCGCGAAAGCACGCTCAGTTTCCGCGAAACGCTGGAACTGGCGAAAGGGCTCGAACGATTGCAGGTGAACGCGATCGGTCTGCCGCCGCTTCAGAACGTGAAGGCGGATACACTGTTGATCCGTACCATTGCCAATGCGGTGCGCGGGACGGTACTGTCCCTGCCCGTGGGGTATACCGAAGACAGTTTGAAAGCGGCGTGGAACGCCCTTTCGGGTGCGGCGCATCCGCAACTGTGTGTCAGTCTGCCCGTCTCCACCGTGCAGATGGAGTATATCTGTCACATGAAAGCGCCGAAGTTGCTTTCGGCGGTGGAATCGCTCGTCAAGGCGGCGCGTGCGCTGTGCGATGACGTTATGTTTACGGCGGAGGATGCCACCCGTGCGGACAGTGCGTTCTTGCAGACGGTGCTGAACACCGCGATCGAAGCGGGAGCAACGTCGATCGGTGTGCGGGACAGCGTGGGTGCCATGCTGCCGGATGAGTTTGCCGTGTGGATCGACGATCTGTTTGCGGCGGTGCCCGCACTGAATGAGGTGCCGCTCACGGTGCAGTGCGCCGATACGTTGGCGCTGGCGGCAGCAGCCACGTTGGCGGCTGTGAAAGCGGGCGCAGCGGGTACGGCGGTGGTGACCGATGGCGTGTCGGCACCCTCCATTCGCTCGATCGCGCGCATCGCGGCGGACAAAGGTACCGCGTGTGGATTTACCACCGCCTTGAACGTGACCGAATTGGGACGCAGTTTGCAACAACTGGACCGTATTCTCGGCACCCGCCGCAGTGAGACCTCACCGTTTGACAGCGGCGTGCAGGAGGAGACGGAACTCACCCTCACCGCGCAGGCCGATACGGCGGCGGTCGCGGCGGCGGTGCGCGCGCTGGGATATGAACTCACCCCTGAAGACGAGGCACGCGTGTATGAAGAGTTCTGCCGCGTGGCGGAAAAGAAGGCGGTGAACGCCCGCGAGTTGGAGGCGATCGTCGCCACGGCCGCGATGCAGGTGCCCCCGACGTATAAGTTGGTCAGTTTCGTCATCAACAGCGGAAACCAGATCTCGGCAACCGCCCACGTTAAATTTGAAAAGGACGGACGCATCATCGAGGGTGTCAGTTTAGGTGACGGCCCCATCGATGCGGCATTTTTAGCGATCGAACGCATTGTCGGTCGCCACTATGAACTGGACGATTTCCAGATCCAATCCATCACCCAAGGCCGCGAAGCGGTCGGCTCGGCGCTGGTCAAATTGCGTGAAGGCGGTCAGCTGTATGCGGGCAACGGTATCTCCACCGATATCATCGGGGCGAGTATCCGCGCCTACGTCAACGCACTGAACAAGATTGCATACGAGGAGTAAACTACTATGAAACTGTCGTTTTCTACACGCGGCTGGAAAGGGTATACCTTTTCGGAATACTGTGACGCCGCGAAAGATATGGGCTTTTCGGGTATCGAACTGCACAATCTGCGTGCCGAAGCCTTTCAGGGAGAGGGAAACATTTTCGATCCTGTAATGGCGGGTATCTTTACACGTAAACTCGCGGATATGGGGCTGTCCATTCCGTGTATCGATTCGGTGTGCAACATTGCGGATGCCGCCCTGATCGAACAGAACATTACCGAGATCAACGAGTGCGTGCGTGTCGCGCATAATTTGAGTATTCCGTACGTGCGGGTGCGTGCATTCGCACCGACGGGGGAGGATGCGGCGGCAGAGACCACCGTGTTCACCTGTCTGTCGGCGGTCATCGGCAACGCGGAAAAGTACGGCGTTTGCCTCTTGATCGAAACGGTGGGGCTGTATGCCGATACGACAAAACTCAGCAACATGTTGGCGCGTTTTGCCAGCGATTCGCTCGGCGCACTGTGGGATATGCATCATCCCTACCGCGTATGCGGCGAAGCGCCGTGGACCACCGTGAAGAATCTCGGCGCGTTTATCCGTCAGGTACACTTGAAGGATTCGGAAGAGTGTGACGGCCGGGTGAATTATTGTCTCATCGGTGAGGGTACCCTGCCGGTGGACGAGATGATGAACGCCCTTTACTCCATCAACTATAACGGTTTCGTATCGCTCGAATGGGATCCCGATTGGGACGAGATCCACGATATGGAGATCATTTTCCTGCACTTCGTCAACTATATGAGCCGCTTCGGCAGTTCTTCCCGTAAAGCAAAGAAACTTTACAGCAACCGCGCGGGTACGGGTAAGTTTGTGTGGAAGAAGGATACCTTGATCGATTGCACCTTCTCGGACGTGCTCGACCGTCAGGTGGAAGAATTCCCCGATCAGTTGGCATTTAAGTACACCACGCTGGATTACACCCGCACCTATTCCGAGTTCCGCGACGACGTGGACACCTTCGCCCGTGCGCTGATCTCGTTGGGTGTGAAGGCGGGCACGCACGTCGCCGTGTGGGCGACCAACGTGCCGCAGTGGTACATTGCGTTCTGGGCAACCACCAAGATCGGTGCGGTATTGGTGACGGTCAACACGGCGTACAAGGTGCACGAGATCGAATATCTGCTCCGTCAGTCGGATACCCACACTCTTATTATGATCGAATCGGCACTGGATTCCAACTACGCCGCGATCATGGCGGAACTCTGTCCCGAACTTGAAACACAGCGTCCGGGCGAACCGCTTCACGCGCGCCGTCTGCCGTTCCTGCGTAACATCATCACGGTGGGGTACCGCCAGGCGGGTTGCCTCACGTGGGATGAAGCGATCGCCCGTGCGGATTCGGTGCCGGTGGAGGAAGTGCACCGTATGGCGGCGGCGGTGGACAGCCACGATGTGTGCAATATGCAGTATACGTCGGGTACCACGGGCTTCCCCAAGGGCGTTATGCTCACCCACTACAACGTGGTGAACAACGGCAAATACATCGGCGATACGATGGATCTTTCCACCGCCGACCGCATGATGATCCAGGTGCCGATGTTCCACTGTTTCGGTATGGTGCTGTCTATGACCTCGTCTATGACCCACGGTGCCACCTTGTTGCCGTTGCCGTATTTTTCGGCAAAATCGTCGCTCGCGTGCGTGCATCAAGAGCGTATCACCTGCTTTAACGGCGTGCCCACCATGTTTATCGCCATGTTGCGGCACGAAGATTTCGAAAAGACCGATTTCTCCTATATACGTACGGGCATTATGGCGGGTTCCAACTGTCCCGCGTCGCTGATGCGTGAAGCGGCAGAGAAGATGGGGATGACCGAGATCACCAGTGTGTACGGTCAGACCGAAGCGTCGCCCGGTTGTACGATGGGCCGCTGGGAAGCGGGTCTGGATGCCCGCGTGGAGACAGTCGGCAGTGCCTTCCCCGAAGTGGAATGTAAGATCATCGATCCCGAAACGGGTGAGGAAGTGCCTGTGGGACAAAACGGCGAATTCGTCGCCCGTGGCTACAACGTGATGAAGGGGTATTACAAAATGCCCAAGGAGACCGCCGAAGCGATCGATGCGGACGGCTGGCTGCATACGGGTGACCTCGCGTGCGTGGACGAGAACGGCAACTACCGCATCACGGGACGTTTGAAGGACATGATCATCCGCGGCGGTGAGAACATCTACCCGCGTGAGATCGAAGAATTCCTCTTCACCAATCCGAAGGTGAAGGACGTGCAGGTCATCGGCGTGCCGGACGAACAGTACGGCGAAGAGATCATGGCCAGCATCATTCTGCACGAGGGGCAGGAAGCGACCGAAGCGGAGATCAAAGAATTCGTTGCCGCCCATATGGCGCGTCATAAAGTGCCGCGGTACGTGGATTTTGTGGACGCGTTCCCGATGAATGCGGCAGGCAAGATCTTGAAGTACAAAATGCGGGAAGCCGCCGCCGAAAAATACGGTTTGAAGAAGTAAAGATAAAACAGAGAGGACGTATCGTTCACGACGCGTCCTCTCTGTTTCTTTTACGGATATTTGCACAAGCCCTTGGCTCGCCCCCCAAGGGGGAGAGCTGTCAGCCGTAGGCTGACTGAGAGGGGGTGGCGTTGTAAGACCTCTCCGTCACGGCTACGCCGTGCCACCTCTCCTAAAAGGAGAGGCAGGAGGATATTGCGACTTTCCCATCGGTGACTCTTCTTTATGGAAAGAGCAGCAGCTCTCTTGTAGAGGTAGCTGTCGAGTGAAGCGATAGGAAGGGAGTTATTCGCCACAGAGCAACCAATCGACAGACACGTTCAAAATTTTTGCCAATTCCCGTAATTCATAATCTGCCACGAAGCGCGTGCCGATTTCAATACGGGACACACTGTCTCGCTCAATAATAATGCCCGCCACCTGTAATTTGGCAGAAAGATCGGTTTGAGTCATACGCAAACGCGTGCGTGCCTCGTGCACCCGATCACCGCAAATGTTTTTTCGACCGTTGTAATCATAGATTTTCAAAACTCTCCGCCTCCGTTGTGTTAAAGATTAACAATTTTCTTGACTTTAGCACATAATAGGTGTAGAATTGTGTTAAAGATAAGAATTGGAGGGTTGTTTTGTGACGGAACGCATAAAAAGGGGAGGTGACCGTGCTGTAATAAAATTTTCTGTAAGCATAAATTGATAACACACAATAGGAGGAGAAAGATTATGATTATGGATTATTGCGTAAACACTACACCAGAAGAATTAGAACGCCGCAGTTCAGTTACAGGCGTATTATTAATGCGTTTTTGTCCTGCCTGTTTATCCAAAATATGGGGCTTTTGTGGCAGTTTGACATCGCATCCGGATTCGTTTTGCAGAAATCTCTATGCTCTTTATTCTATGAATAACTGTCCCTGTTGTGATTCTCCATTGCCACCCGACATTTACAGTTTTGCGGATCTTGAACCCAGGAACAATAGTGAAGAATACGAGATGAGGCGTTTTGAAAAGGCTGTTATGTTGAAAGAACTTGGGGTAATTAATTTCACCCAAAAAACAAAGAAGTATACGTGGGATGAAATATTGGCGGCCAACTCAATGGCTGATTTGCCGCAGGTTTTGGAAGAGAGAATATATCCACAAGGAAATATACGTACTCCGGAGGGGGTTGCTATTACGGGTTTCATTGAGCCATACCAGAGAGGTATTACCATTTGGCAACATGGATCAAAGTTTTCAGAAATATCTTTTTTCGTAGATAAAAATTACGAGGACAGCATTAAAAGAAAATCTGCAGAGAGAATGGAACAGACAATTCGCAAATACGAGGAAGAAGCAAGCCTGCAACTTTCTCAAAAGTACAGTCTGCAAAACATAGAACAACTTAAAACCTTTTTGTCCCATTTGGTTGACACAGAAAAAAGCATTTACATATTAACCGAAAGGCTTAAGGAATTATATTATGCGGTATATATTCCCGAAAAAACGGTTTTCAGAAACAAGCATCTTGCTTTAAGTTCGGTAAAGAAGGAGGTGCTGGAAGCAGAGTCCGATTTGCAAAAGCTGAAATGTGACGATCCAACGGCAGGTATTTCAAAAGATCAAATAAGTCTCCCTATTATACCTATGCCCGTTGCTCCCAATATGCCTGAAGAACCTACATACGGAACCCCCGGTCTTTTCAACAAAAAGCGAGTTTTGGCTGCTAATAATGAGTTGAAGGCGAAATATGAAAAAGAGTGTACCGCCTATGAAGAAGCACAGAAAAAGTATGAGCAGGAAATGGTTGCGTATAACGAAAAACTTGCCCAACAACAGAAGGAGCGAGATCAAAAATACGAGGAGCTTCTTCAAAATGCCAAAGCTAAGCATCTTGAAGATATTCAAAAGCAGGAAGCTCTTTATAAAGAGAAAAAAGACGCATTAACGAGTCTTCAAGATAATGAATCCACCGCTCCTACAAAGGAGACAATAATCTTACAATACGTACAAAACGAAATCCGGCAAGCAGAAGAATTGCTTAAAAAATTGATTTGCACAAGGACTCAAATGTATAATAGCGGTGTGATTTTTGGGAAGTATCACAGTTTTGTGGCGGTTGCTTCCTTTTATGAATACTTGTGTGCGGGTAGATGTGAGAGTCTGGAAGGGACAAACGGCGCTTACAGTCTATACGAAAATGAAGTTCGTATGAATATGGTCATTTCGCAACTTTCCGAAGTGATAGGACAGCTTGAAAAAATCAGGCAAAACCAGTTCGTAATATATTCTGCTATTAACGAGGCGAACAAGCAGTTGTTCTCGCTCAATCATTCTATGGCAACTATGAATGAGATCATGGAAAACGTCGATGCTAAATTGGCCGACATAGAGCAAAACACCGGTGTGATTGCATACAATTCTGCGGTTACGGCTTTCTACAGCAAAAAGAACGCAGAGTTAACAAATGCGCTGGGTTTTTTGACAGCACTGAGCTAATTCCAAGGAGAGAAACTACAATTATCCGGATATTCAACCCGAAATTTGTCGAAGCAGAATAATCAAAGAATAAATCAAAAGGCACCATGTCAGCAGAAACATGGTGCCTTTTTTGTTGATTTTTCAGAGTGCGTTGTAGGGACAGGCGTCCTCGACCGTCCGTATGTTTTACATATTCTCTTCAAAGAACTCACCGAGCGCGGCGGAAAGCCGTTCGGGTTCCACCAAATATCCGCAGCCGTGTTCGGCGTTCGGTACGGTGATCAGTCGCTTTTCGGCGGCACACACGTCAAAGGCGCGGCGGCTCATTTCGCACGGTACGAAACTGTCCGCTTCGCCGTGAATGAACAGTACGGGGATCGTGTTGCCTTTCAGTGCATCCAGTGCGTTTGCCTCATACAACCCGAAGCCGCCGAACAGATGCGCGCTCATGTTCAAAAACGGCAACGTGATCCATCGCGGCAGGTGAAAGTCCCGCTTCGCCACCGTGCCGATGATATCAGCAGGGGTGGTAAAACCCGAATCCGCCACAATGCCGCGCACGTTTTGGGGGAGCGGCAGGGCAGTCGCCATCATCACGGTGGCGGCGCCCATGGAAAGCCCGCTCAAAAACAGCGGACGGTCGGCACCGAATCGTTCGTTCAAATAGGTCACCCACGAAAGCGCGTCACGCCTCTCGCGAATGCCGAAGGTGATGACGTTGCCCTCGCTCTCGCCGCTGCACCGTTGCTCCACCATCAGCACGTCAAACCCAAACCCGCGGTACATATCCACCGCACAGGCGTAGTCTCTGAGGGCAGTGGAACGGTAGCCGTGGAAGACCAACACCGTGCCGCGTGCATTTTCGGCAGGGTAAAGGCGGGCGGAGAGTTTCAGCCCGTCAAAACTCGTCACCGTGTGTACCGTGTGCGACGCGGCGTCGATGCGCTCCATATTCTCCCGTATCATCTCGCCGTACGGGTAGAGAAAGTGGTCGGTGTTTTCGAGCAGTGCCAGCACGTCATTATGCCCGCGCACGAAGGTGTAGTGAAACGCCCACCGTGCCGCAACGAGCAGCAGCAAGAGAACGCCGAGTATCAGAAAAAGCCAGGTCATTACTATCGCCTCGAAATATCAGTAAATGTCAATCGTTGCACATTTGGTCTTGATAAATGCCATAAATTCTTCGTATTGTTGTTGAGATTCAAAAATACCCAAAGGCAGTATGGCGGCCGCAAGACTGTTTAAATGCAGATACACCGCTTTGCCGCTCACGACGCTGATTCTCTCGATGGCGGAATAGGTACATTCCGTTTTGGCGGTGGGTGCGCTCTCAGTAAAACCATTTTCGTCAAATATGAGAATAGCATCGGGAGTGAACATGGGTTTGCCGCGTTTTTTTAAAGATCTGATATGATTTTTGATGATCCATACAAATAATTTTTTGAAAAACAACAAAGGAAGAGAGAAGAGTATAAGAAAGAAAAAAGCCTTTACGATACCGTTTGCAGAAATGTGTATTGCAAAAATGATCAGTATCGCAACGATATAGAGTATACAGCCAGGTACAAATTGCTTTTTAAAATAGGGAGATTTCATTTGAGAGAAGATGTTGAAGTCCAAATACTCTTGATCGCTTATGTGGACGTTAAATTGAAACATCATAATAATCGCTCCTTTTGACAGAATTACAGCACAACCGTATGAGGGGGCAAGAGTTGTCCGGATATCGATACTCAAAATGAAAGCGGTCTAAAATAGGGCTTCATTTATTTTTTCTTCTCGTATCCGTAGCATTCGCCATTCAGATCAATGTGTTCAATACTGTATATTGTTAATTAAAGCAACATTCCACTTTTTCATAAATTACTCCTTGGTCTTTCGTAAGGCTTTTCAGCCGGTTGACGGACTTTGAATCCCGCTTTTGCGTTTAGTATAGCAAACGGTCGAAGTTTCTGCGAGCGCAAAAGCATGTGAAAAGGCTTCGCCTTTTCGGGGTCCTGCGTGTCGAAGTGAACAAACTAAAAAGAAAGGCACACCCTACGGGTGTTCCTTTCTTTTTGGAGCTGGTTGACGGACTTGAACCCCCGACCTGCTGATTACAAATCAGCTGCTCTACCAACTGAGCTAAACCAGCGTGTTTGCTACAAAAAGGATAATAGCATATTTTTGCTTTTTAGTCAAGGGTGAATTGCATGAAAAGTGATTTTCGTAAATTCATATCCATACCCGATGATGTTGCACTTCCTGCAAATGTATGATATACTACATATGAGGCGGTGATTTAAATGAAAGATAATAAGTATCCTGTGAGTCTATTTGTAATCGGAGTTTTAATGAATCTAACAAAAAACTTTTTCTTGTTTTTTCCGGGCATTATTCTGCTTATTGTAGGGGTATGGGTGAACTGGAGTTTTTTGTTGGCGTTGCTTTATTGTTGTTAGATGTTACAATTTCGTTAATTGAACAGATTCAAATTCGTAATGTCACAGTTAATAGTGATAACCCCAATTTCAAAGAATGGCAGGATGCTATCTTGTCATCTGACTGGAAAAATAACGTTATGGATTTAACTGAATCTAAGCTTGATGATACCAACAATGAGGGATCTAACTAAGATAAAGAAATCAAATTTTCAGATTGGTTTTGCACTATACCCCTTGCCTCTCCTTTTAGGGTGAGCATTCAAACCCGAACCCGCCGCGAACGGACATTGCTCGCAACACCTGCTTGCTGTAGTTTTGCGGCAATGTCCCCGAGAATGAGCATTATA